>NZ_JBHUOR010000008.1:0-185811 GCF_042686175.1 Kurthia populi
TCATTTGCTTTGCTAGCGTTATCTTGCTTGATAACATTTTTTCGATTCAATTGAACCGAATTTATTGTGATTACATCTTGCTTGTTCAGTTTTCAAGGTTCATTTGTACGTCTTGCTGACGACTTTATTACTTTACCACGATAACTTTCAAAAAGCAAGAACTTTTTAATCGCTACTTTTATAAAGTTTTATAAGCCGTCTTAATGACAAGTAATACTATAAACCATAGAACTATTATTCGTCAATAGTTTTTCTAAAATATTTTTTTATTTTCTTTTCATCGGTTGTATAGAAGATAATCCCTACCAAAACAATGATGCCACCTATTATCTGTGATGAATGTAAATATTCACTGAAAATAAAGTATGCCAATATAGAAGCTCCTACTGGTTCAAATAAAATAGCAATTGAAATCGCATTTGCAGAAACATATTTTAATGCCCAGTTAAATAGATTATGCCCTAACAAATTGGGAACAATAGCTAATAGAAGAAACCACAGCCAGTCCATTGCCGGATAAGGGCCAAAACTTTCCCCTTTTCCTAACATATAAATGGCTAACACAACGGTACTAATCGCATAGACATTGATCGTATACGTAGTAGATGAAATGTTTTGACGCACACTTTGCCCGCATAACATATAGAAAGAAATGAGGGCACATGCAAGCAATGCTAAAAGATCGCCAAATAATGCTGTGCCACCTAGTTGCACATCTCCCCAAGCAAGCAACACACTACCAAAAATAGCGATACATGCGGCAATAATGGTTTTAGCTGTTATTTTTTCTTTAAATAAAAGATAGGTCCCAACGATTGCAAATAAGGGCTGCAATGTCACAAGTACAGTTGAGCTTGCAACAGATGTGTAGTTTAAGGATTCAAACCACAAAATGAAATGGAAGGCGAGAAAAATACCGGATAACGTCATAATCCCCCACTGTTTCCAATTGATGATGCGTAGTTCCTGTCGGTACTTTAGCCAAAATAATGGCAACATTAGTAACACCGAAAAGAACATTCGATAAAAAGCGATGGCTCCTGCTTCTGCACTTGCTAATTTCACAAAAATCGCAGAGGCGGCAACCGATAAAACACCTATAATAATTGCGAAGTATGGATGCATTTTCTTACTCCTTGAAAAATTGGTTAAATACTCCACTTAACTAATGTACAATGAAGCAATAACCTATTTTCTCATTAAACAGATGAACTGACAATATTATTTAAAAGGGGGAAATCCGATGGAGTGGCTGACAGATTATAGTTTATTACGAGAGGCTAGTATAAAAATGCTGATTGCTGCGACATTAAGTTTAATCATCGGTGTAGAACGGGAATTAAAAGGCAAGCCTGTTGGGTTGAAAACTAGTCTTGTTATCGCAACATTTAGCTGTTTATTGACGATCATTTCAATGGAATCGGCGCTACGTGCAACACCCGTTCCAGGCATCAATATTACAATGGACCCGCTACGTTTAGCGGCACAAATTGTTAGTGGTATCGGTTTTCTCGGTGCTGGGGTTATTTTGCATCGTACAAATGATAGCATTACAGGCCTTACAACAGCAGCAATGATTTGGGGCGCGGCTGGTATTGGAATTGCTGTAGGTGCCGGCTTCTATATCCCTGCTCTTATTGCCGTTTTCATTATTTTACTTGGTGTGGAAGTTGTAGCACCACTCTTCTTTCGTTTAGGGCCCGCTCTATTGCGGCGTAAAGAGGCTTCACTAAAGATTGTTGTGTTACAAATAGAGGATATGGATACCGTGCTTGATTATTTAAAATTAAACCATTTTACCATTGAGCAACTCAATATTAAGGATATCCATGCGGACTTCGTTTTGAAGCATGTTATTCATTTACAGCTATCCTCGTTACCAGAGGAGGACGCACTATCAATGTACCGGAAAATCCGTAAACTTGATTGTGTTGAAACAGTAGAAATTGAACTTCTATCATAGAGGAGGATTTTATAATGGGTGAATTTTTCTCACTTTTAAAGCAAGGTAATAAACCATCGCTTCTAGCAGGGTTTGTTAATTTAATTTTAGGCATTATTAAAGGGGTTGCTTATGTTTTCACAGGAAATGTAGCGATGTTCGCTGAAATGATGCACTCACTAGGTGACGCCGCCAATCAATTCTTTGTTTTCATTGGCTCCGCCCTCTCAAAAAAAGCGCCAACTCGAAAATTTCCCACTGGCTTTGGTCGGGTTATTAATCTTGTTTGTTTATTTGCTGTTATTATCGTTGGGATTTTAGCATATGAAACAATTTTAGAAGGCTGGCATCATATTTTACATCCGACGACTTCTACAGGTGTTTGGATTGTACTAAGTGTTTTAGCACTAGGTATCCTATTAGAAGGAACGGTATTATTTAAAGCTTGTAAAGAAATTAATCACGAGGCAAGTGTAGAGGCTAAAGGACTTGCAACATTTATATCCGCACTGAAAAATCTCGGACGTGCTAAGCCTGCAACAAAGCTTGTCTTTATGGAAGATACGGTAGCAACGCTTGGGAATGTCTTAGCCTTTATCGCCGTACTCATTGCGCATTACACACCGTTTAATCAGATTGAAGGGATTGTATCAATTATTATCGGCTGTATGATGTTCTTCGTTGTCGGGACAGTCTTTTTGGAAAATGCGCGTGGTGCAATTGGTGAAACAGATGAAGAAATGTTAAATCATATTGCTTATCTTGTATCCGATAATCCACATATAAAAGATATTCGTCGTCTAGAGGTTATTAAAGAAGGTGAATCCTTACATGTTGAATTAATGGCTGAAATCGATCCGACTGTGACAGTGGCTTTTGCCGATGATGTTCGAGACAATTTAATGAAACTGCTATTAGTACAAAAAGGTGTTAGTCGTGCTACAATTTATTTTGACGAAGATGACGGTGTTACAAACTGGAGTCATATCGGTGAACGACCGGAAACGTTAAAAACAGAGAATGCCAATTTATCATCAAAATAGCAATTCTTTTATTGCTACAAAAGAATTGTTCTACGGGACAATTCTTTTTTTATGGAGCGAGGAGCTGACTGGATGCGTACATTAGTAGTTGGAGATATTCACGGAGAACTAGCAATGGTTCAAGCATTAGTAAAAAAAGTAAAGTATGATTCATCGCAGGATGAGCTGATTTTTCTTGGTGATTATATTGACCGAGGTCCTGATTCAAAAGGAGTGATTGCCTTTATGAAGCAATTACAACAAGCAGGTGCTATTTGTCTTTCTGGTAATCATGAGCAAATTATGTATGAGGCCTTTAAAAATCGTTCTACCGAAAGCTGGCTACACTGGCTTCATACGGCTGGTGGTGTCGCAACACTTAAAAGCTACGGTTTTGTTACAGAGGATATCGAGCATAGTATGTCACCTGAATCGTTTGTGACAGCTGAAATTGAAGAAGATTTAGAATGGATTCGCTCACTTGAAACGTATGTCGAGCGTGACGACTATATTTTTGTCCATGGCGGCGTCGATCCAGAGGTGCCGCTTAGCATTACGCCAAAACATCGTCTGTTATGGATTCGCCAAGAATTTCACGACAATTATCGAGGCAAAAAAACGGTGGTGTTTGGTCATACGCCTACACCACGTCTTCATAAAGAACGAGGTAATTTCGCCGTCTATTTTGGTGATAACAATATTATTGGCCTTGATGGTGGCGCAGTCTTTGGCGGTGCACTACATTGTCTTGTCTTACCAACTAGAGAAATTGTATCTATTAATGCTAAGGGATAAGTTCGCCTTAAAAAAGAGACTGAGACAAAACACATCATGTTCCTTTTTAGCGTTCACAACGAAAAACCGGAACCGCGCCACCGCGCGATTCCGGTTTTTCTTATGCTCATAGATGTGTCAAAGCCTCTTTTTATTATACCCAGCCACGGAAGCGTGATGCTTCAGCTGTTTTACGTACGCCGACCATATAGGCTGCTAAGCGCATGTCAATTTTTCGTGATACGGCCACATTGTAAATATTATCGAATGCTTCGACCATTTTTTTGTATAGTTTTTCGTTTACTTCTTCTTCTGTCCAGTAGTAGCCTTGATTATTTTGTACCCACTCAAAGTAAGATACCGTTACACCACCAGCAGATGCTAATACGTCTGGCACAAGTAGAACGCCACGTTCTGTCAAGATTTTTGTTGCTTCTGATGTCGTTGGGCCATTTGCCGCTTCGACAACGATATTTGCTTTAATATTATGTGCATTTTCTGCTGTGATTTGATTTTCAATCGCAGCTGGCACTAAAATATCACATTCAAGTTCTAGTAGTTCTTCATTTGTAATCGTATTTTCGAATAGGTTTGTTACCGTACCGAAACTATCACGACGATCAAGTAAGTAATCAATATCTAAGCCTTCTGGGTCGTATAATGCACCGTTTGCATCTGAAATGCCGACTACTTTTGCACCTAGATCATTCATAAACTTCGCTAAGAAGCTACCCGCATTCCCGAAACCTTGAATCACAACGCGTGCACCTTTGATTTCTAGGTCACGACGTTTTGCTGCTTGCTCAATGACGATGGTTACACCTTGGGCAGTCGCACGGTCACGGCCTTGCGAGCCACCAAGTACGATTGGCTTCCCTGTAATGAAGCCTGGAGAGTTAAATTCATCCATGCGGCTATATTCATCCATCATCCATGCCATAATTTGTGCATTTGTGAAAACATCTGGCGCTGGAATATCTTTTGTTGGACCAACGATTTGGCTTGTTGCACGAACGTAACCACGGCTTAGGCGCTCAAGCTCGCCCATTGACATTTGACGTGGGTCACAGACAACGCCACCTTTACCACCACCATATGGTAAATCGACAATTCCTGCTTTTAATGTCATCCACATCGATAATGCCTTAACTTCTTCTTCTGTTACATTCGGGTGGAAACGAACGCCACCTTTTGTGGGGCCAACAGCATCATTATGTTGTGCGCGGTAACCTGTAAATACCGTTACAGTACCATCATCCATACGAACAGGAATGCGGACTTGTAGCATGCGTAATGGCTCTTTTAAAAGCTCATACATCGCCTCATCATAACCTAATTTTTGCAATGCTTCTTTAATAATCGTTTGTGTAGATGTAAATAGATTCAGATTTTCTGCCATTATACATTCCTCGCCTCTTTACTAAGTATTAGATTACCAATATCGCCCATATTGTAACACAGAACACTCACTCATGCCGACTATTTCTACTTTTTTCATCTATCTTTTTTAAAACGCTTACAAAACAATTAAAAAAAGAGTTGCCCCATTATGAGACAACTCTTTTTCAATCGAAAAACTGCTTAGTTTAAACCGGATTCTTCAATCCATTCACCGAGCTTTTCTTTTAATGAATTAAAGCCAACCGAGTCTTTTTCGTCCACTCGGTCTTGTAGTGATTTGCGTGGCAATTGTTCTTTTCGCTTTATCGGTTTTGCCTGTAAAGCGCGCAGTGACAGACTAATTTTTTCGTCATTATCCGCAATATCTAAAATCTTCACGCGAACAATGTCGCCGACGTTTAAATGGTCTGTAATGCTTTTTACAAAGCCGTAAGTAATTTCAGAAATATGAACTAAACCTTGCGTGTTAGCATCTAATGCAACGAAAGCACCATAAGGCTGAATACCAGTGACTTTGCCTGAAACAATATCGCCAACCTTATACTTGTTAGACATCGTCATCCTACTTTCCAAACTGCCCTTGTTCTTTTATATATCCATTGTCATTATAGCATAGACGAATTGGTGCTTCAAAAGTTCTCGATTATTTCTGAAAATATCTTTTTTAAATTTTCAAATATCTTTAAATATACGAAATCACAGCATTTTTGAGATTTGAATCATATAAAAAAGAACTTCTACTATATTAGTAGGAGTCCTTTTTTTATTTACTCTTCAACAAAGCCGCTAATTTTAGCACAATTAATTTGCGGGCGGTATCGATGCATTCTTCAATTGGTAACCACATTTGAGAAGACGTTTCATAAATGCGCTGAATTTGATTTCCTAAAGCAGACGGGTCAAACGTTTCTTGCAAGGCTTCAAACAATTTTACTGCTTGGTCATCCTCTAGCTTTAAAGCATTCCATTCTGCTAACATATGCTCCGCTTCTCGCTGTATGTCTATATTGTCCATTGCTTCCACCTATCTATTTCCATTAATACTCGATATAATAGCATAAAATCAACTAATGCAAAAAGAAATGGGGCTAAAAGCAATGAGTTTATTCGATAAAGTTTACACACGTCAACAAACGGATTCATTAAAATGGGACAAATTAAAACTCGTCTACGGACGCGATAATGTCGATGGCATCATTCCAATGTGGGTAGCAGATATGGATTTTGCCGCACCAAAAAGCATCACACAAGCGATTCAAAAACGCCTCGATAATCCCGTTTATGGCTATTCATTTGAAGGTGAAGCCTGCACGACTGCCACAACAAATTGGCTGAAGTCGCAGCATGATACAATTATTGATTCGAGCTGGGTACTGTATCACCAAGGGGTTGTTCCTGCGATTGCCTCTGTTGTGGAAGCATTCACAAGTGAAGCGGACACTGTATTAATGACGGCACCGATTTACCCACCCTTTTTCAATTCACCAAAGCAATTAGCGCGTGAGGTCGCTTTTTGTCCACTAGATGAATCAAATGGTATCTATACGTTAAATTTCGATAAACTTGAGGCTGCCTTAGCACCTGAACAGGTGACACTCTTTATTTTATGCCATCCACATAATCCAATTGGCTTTACATGGGATGAGACGGCACTGCGTCAAATCGATGCGCTTTGTGCGAAGCATGGCGTACTATTATTATCCGATGAAATCCATAGCGACCTTGTGCTAACGGGTACCCACACACCACTTCTAAAAATCACGGCGCATCCTGAAAATGTCATTACATTATTTGCGCCAACGAAAACGTTTAATATTGCAGGTATTCATGCAGCGATGATGTTTGTGCCAGACGCGCAAAAACGTCAAACCTTGCAAAAGACAATGCAAAGTCATGCACAAGGTGGCTTAAATATTTTTGCTATTGCCGCAATTGAAGGTGCTTTTAGCAAGGAAGGTGCTAATTGGTTAGCAGAGCTAAAAGATTATTTACGTGCGAATATCCGTTATACAGCTGAACAATTAAATGCAGTTGATGGCTTACGCATCCATGAAAATGATGCGACGTATTTAATGTGGTTGGATTACCGCGCAACAAATTTAGATGAAAAAGATGTCATGAATCGCTTATTAGATGCTGGTGTCGCATTAGATCCCGGCACAAAATACGGTGAATATGGCAAAGGCTTTTTACGCATTAATATCGCATGTCCTAAAGAAACTCTAGAACAAGGCATTTCACGTATTAAGGCTGTCTTTACAGCATAATTAACTAGCTCTTTCTTATTTTTTCTACACTATACATTTTTAAGTACATTAAACTAAAAAAGCACCATCTATAAGGACGTGTATAAAGAATTGGTCTCTTTTATACACGTTTCTTTTTATTTCTCCAAGTATTTTATTGACAAAAATATGATTTTAAATCAACAAAAATACGATAAATGGCATATTTTTATTATTTAAAACTACGTGTATAGTGTAATTACCGTTTTAATAAAAAGTATTTGCTAAAGAATACACTTGCCATGTGAAATTCAATCTCAAATGCATCTTTTCCCACTGACTTGCCGGTCGGTGGTTTTTTTTATGCCCAAGGATGGGCATAGTTCGGTGTTGCCGCATGGACGCGGCGCTCTTAACCGAACTTCCTCTTTCAGGACGTGAACGGATCGACGTTGCCACAGGACGTGGCGTTCTTAGTCGATCTTCCTTCGTTGGATGGGCATAGTTCGGTGTTGCCGCATGGACGCGGCGTTCTTAACCGAACTTCCTCTTCAGAACGTGAACGGATCGACGTTGCCACAGGACGTGGCGTTCTTAGTCGATCTTCCTTCGTTGGATGGGCATAGTTCGGTGTTGCCGCATGGACGCGGCGCTCTTAACCGAACTTCTTCTTTCAGGACGTGAACGGATCGACGTTGCCACATAAAAATAATTTTTAATACATTAAAAAAACACCGCATCTCCAAGTGGAGATGCGGCGTTTTATTGTAGTGGCAAATTAATCTTCTACAGTGATTGTGTTGATTTTGATATCTTCTTTTGGTTTGTCTTGGAAACCTTTTTCAACTTTAGCCATTGCATCGATAACATCCATGCCTTCGATTACTTGACCGAATACAGTATGTTTACCGTCTAACCAAGGTGTACCACCGTTGTTTTTGTAACCATCGATAAGCTCTTTTGGCCAGTTGCGTACTTCCATTTGTTTAATGAAAGAGTTATCAACTTTTGGTGCTTGTACGATGAAGAATTGAGAACCATTTGTGTTCGGACCTGCATTCGCCATTGAAAGTGCGCCACGCATGTTGAATAATTCTGGATCGAATTCATCTTCGAATGAAGAACCCCAGATTGATTCGCCGCCCATACCTGTACCGGTTGGGTCGCCACCTTGAATCATGAATGAATCGATAATACGGTGGAAGATGATGCCATCGTAGTAACCGTTTTTCGCATGTGTTACAAAGTTTTCAACTGTTTTTGGTGCTTTCTCAGGGAATAGCTTGAAAGTGATTGGACCCATTGTTGTGTCCATAACCACTTTAATTTCGTTTTCTTGAACTTCTGGTGTTAATTGTGGATACATCGTATCGCTCCTTATGTCAGAAATATTTTACGCTCATAGTCTAACATACATAGCGGACAATTTCAGTTGTAAGCTACGAATTCATTGGATTTTCGATAAATTTGCATGACAACCAGGAAATTTGTGCTATTCTTTTAATGAGTATTTTAATCTAGTCTAGGGAGGTTTCTCGTGAAAAAAGCATTTGGTTCATTCGTCATTATTGCGAGTATCGCCCTGCTTGTTGTGCTATTCCAAAAAATTGGTCTTGAGCTAAAATCCAGTCGTGCATTTAGTGAGCAGTTTGATAATGCTGTACAGATTACAGACCCTACTACGAATGTAGTTCCAACCATTTTAAAAGACCGAAATGGTACGATTTTTTCTGAAGAATATACGGATTGGCGCGAGCCTGTAAAATTAGCGGATATTCCTGAATTTATGCAAAACCTCTTTATTTATAGTGAGGACGCTAGCTTCTACGACCATATCGGCTTTGATATGGCAGCAATCGCTCGTGCCTTTATGGTGAATAACTCCAGTGGTGCCGCCTCACAAGGTGGTAGTACCATTACGCAGCAGCTTGTGCGTATGCGCTACTTAACACAAGAAAAAACATACGAGCGAAAAATGCTTGAGATTTTTTATGCTTATGAGCTAGAGCGTAAATCATCAAAAGAGGAAATTTTAAATAGCTATTTAAATGAAATGTATTTCTCTAATGGCGTTTACGGTGTATCAGCAGCGGCTTCGTATTATTTTGATAAGCCACTTAATAAATTATCACGCGCACAAATGGCCTTTCTAGCAGCTATTCCTAATAATCCAAGCCTCTATAATCCGCTAACAAATTTTGATAACACAAAAAAGCGACAAAAACGCTTATTGAATAAAATGGTCGAAAAAAATATCGCCTCGAAGCAACAGGTGGCGATTTGGAAAAAAGAAGATATCCATTTATCAATTAAAAAGAAAAAACAAAATCACCCTGCTTATAGCTCTTATGTGATGAATGAGTTAACATGGCTTGTTGCGGAGCGAGATGGCTATCAAAAACGATTAGATGCCGCTAAAACATCTCAACAGCGAGCACGTATTAATAAAGAATTGAAAAAACATGTTACGAAGCTTCGAAATAAGGGCTTAATTATTGAGACAGCGCTTGATCAAACGAAGCAAGTACGCGATACCGCATCGATTAATAGTCTCATAAATGGCCATAAAGACTTGCAGGCAGCGAGTGTCGTCATTGATAATGCTACACGTGAGGTTGTGAGCGTCTATGGTGGTAAAAACTTTAAGCGCTATGAATTTAACCGTGCCTACCAAGCTGTTCGTCAGCCTGGTTCTGCGATTAAACCTATTTTAGACTATGCACCGTATATCGAAAAATTCCGTGCAACGCCTGATTCAACAGTTAGTGGAGCGCCTTTCTGTCATAAAAATTACTGCCCAGAAAATAAAGACGGTGTCACAGTGAGGGATATGTCACTAGAGACAGGTTTTAAATATAGCTATAATACCGTAGCTATTCGTCTCTTTGATAATGTCGGTCTTGCTACGGCATTCCGTGCACTTAATCAATTTGATTTCCGCTCTGTGACAGAATCGGACCGCCGCTATACATCTGCTCTTGGTGGTTTCGAGTATGGTGTCACAACGGCCGAATTAGCCGATGCGTATACAAGCTTTGATAATGGTGAATATTATCGTTCTCATGCCATTCGCAGTGTGAAATCACGTGATGGTCAGACGCTTTACACATGGCCTGACAAGAAAAAAGAAGTATGGGCTGCATCTACTGCCGAAACAATACGTGCATTAATGCAGGCAACGGTCGCCTCTGGTACAGGTACAGCAATTTCCGTGCCCGGTGCAAGCTATATCGGTGCGAAAACAGGTACGACGAATAACTTTTTTGACCTTTGGACAGCCGGCTTAACAGACCGCTATACATCAGCCGTCTGGATTGGCTATGACACACCGCGCAGTATGCAGGCACTTGAAAACGCCAAGATTCAACAGCATATTTTCTCTTCTATTATGAGACCATAAAAAAGAGGCTTTGACATACGTGTAAAAACAACATCTTCTATGTGCATAAAAAAACCGGAATCGCGCGGTGGTGCGGTTCCGGTTTTTCGTTGCGAATATTAAAAAGGAAAATGACGTGTTTTGTCCCAGTCTCTTTTTCAATTAAATGGTAAGCTCGATACGATGCCGTTGTATAGTTTGAAAATCGCATACGCTAATAATGTTAAAATGACTGCCCACATGACAATCTCAAATAACATCACACCTAGCACTGCACCAAACGAAATGACATCACTCATTTTGTATGTAACGTATATAAAATAAATAAAGGCACTCGCAATAAAAATAGCGACTAAAATATATACACTCGTCAAGCCAACGACCGATGCCAATGAGCCGAAGAAGAAAATGACACTCCCTCCGCGAACTTTTGTGATGGCACTATCAATCGAGTCTTTTGTGAAAAAAAGCATGCCGACATTATGAATTGTTTCGCCAATTAATTTAAGTGCAGAAAAAACCATAAAATAAAGCGTCGAAAAGACAATTAATAAGAGCATGCGCATTTGCACATCTGATAAAAACTCATGCATGCCCCCGTACACACCGATTTTCCGGAATAATATAATGGCTTCATTCACACTAAATAGCCCAAAAGTTAAGCTAAATAAAATGATCGTAATCAATGGTAAATAACTATATAAATAAGGGTTTTTAATCATATCTAGTCCTCTTTAATTAAATTTCGTAGCAACTGTCCTAGCTGGACCTGCTGCTTTCTTGCATGATGAGGCAATTCTAAATGAACCCATAGCGCTGGCGCGAATAACCGATACAGTGCTGCACGTTGCATAACACGACCTTTTGTATAGCGTTTTAGTAGAGCATCTGCTAATGCACTTGGCTTTGGCATGGCTGCTTGGACAACTAAATCTGCTTCCGGTGCTTTCATGCGTCCATTCGTATACGCAATGGAACCCGTATCCCCAAAGACAAGCTGGCCCTCTTCACTTAAAGTCGAGACCGTTGTTACCGACTGCACATGCTGTGTTGCCGCAAAGGCTAACACATCGACAAGTGCCAAATCACTCGCTAATGCACCTTCCGCTAGCTCAATCGTTTTCCCAATCATCGTTGTAATGACATGCTTATTCGGCAACGTTGCCTTTAAGGTGCCAATCGCAAAAACACCCATTACTTGTGCAGTGACGACCGCTTCTACACTACTAAAAAGCGGCATCGTATCGCCGACTGCAAAAGCCCCGACAACCGCATGCTGTGCCTCAAGTGTCGTATTGACGAGTAAAACGCGCACATCTTCTTCGTAGGCCATGAGCGCCGCGCTAAAACCAAGCGCTTCTAAATCCTGAAGCGTTAACACCTGACACGCTAACTCAGCATCATGACAATACGCAATAATACGCTCCTCTATATGCGCTGCTGTTAGCACATTGACTGGTTCGTCTTCATAAGCACGCCATACAGCTAATTGCTCACTTTCGCGATGTGCGTCTGCTAGCTCAAGTCGTTCGTCTGTAATAAAAATTAGCTCATCTATCGATACATCGGCTTCATTTGACGAAGTTTGATAGCCATAGGGTGTATAACTGCCATAACGAATGGCGGATAGTATATGACTTGCTACCATTTGTTTTGAAAATTGTGGCATAAAAAACGTTTCAAGCATCACATTTGCACACGACCATTTACGTTCGATCATGAGCGCGCCGACCGCCTCAAATATCGTATCGATATCCGCTTCACTTAGCTGCTTGCGGTGATCAAGTCCCACACATAAAATACGTCCTGTCGCTGTTGGAAGAACAGTTAAGGCGCCTTTTTTCAGTTGAATATCTCCTGTCTTCATCCACTCATCCATTGGCACTGACAGTGAGGCTGAAAAGTCAGCCCATCCTGAAACGGTATGCTGATGACGTGAAACGCCGATAATCGTAACGTCCCCCATCTGTTGTTGTTGCTCAAGTCGATAATTCATTCCATCACCTCATTTTAACGCTTCTAGTATACCATGCCGATAGTCGCATGAATGCAAAAAACGAGACAACAGCCACTAGCCGTCCATCTCGCTTTTTTGTTATTAGAAAAATAATTTATACGCTGTATAACCAAACACATTATCATCCTCAAGCTCGTCGAGTTTAATGGGTTTTGCTTGTAGTTTTAAATCAAGTAGCTCTAGAATCATTAACGATGTGCGGTCATCTTGTCCTAATTCCTCAGGTGACATCCAGCGCACTTCGTATAGCTCATCTAGCTGCGCCTTTAAATTTTGCTCTGCGGTATGTGCCGTTAAATAAAATACAGCCAAATTATCGCTAATATCATACTGCAACACCCCTGTACGAAATCCTAAAAACCCTTGCATCGATGCATGCACATTCGTTTCTTCTTTTAATTCGCGCTGACACGCTTCATCAACCGTTTCGCCCGGTTTTACAAAGCCTGCCGGAAGCGACCATTTGCCATCTAAGCCCCCGTAGCGCTTCATGACAACGAGCCATTCGCCAAGTTCATTTTCCACTAACCCTGCGACTCCAAGCCAAACACGACTGCGTTCATTATTATCCATTGGCGATTCCCTCCTGACAATTCACTACTTTATTGTACGAAGAAATACGCAAAAAAGAAAATTTTAGCTACTTAAAGATATTAAATTTCCCCTTCTTCGCAATGAGACCTGGTCCCCCTACTAAGAAAAGTGCATGATTATCAATCATTTTCTTTAAAACAGCCGCTTTACGTCCTGTATATTCGCGCTCCTTCACAAGCGCTACGCCATCGCCGCTGCCTAGTGAGCAGACAGAACCTTTTAAATTTGGCATAAACGGCGTCAATGGCTCATCCTCAAGCAGATGCTGTAAATTATTCGCAATCGCTTCGCCTTGTTGCATGGCGATTTGCGCTGTCGGTGGGTACGGCTTTTGATGATAGCGGTCTGTAACAATGGCCGAATCCCCGACAACAAATACTTCTGGGTAATCTGCTACGTTTAATGTTGGTAATACTTGCACGCGGCCACCTGTTGACGGAATAGAGGACTGCTCAATTACAGCGGAGCCTTTCACACCTGCCGTCCACACAAGCGTCGATGCCGCAATCGCTTCTTCACCCTGTGGTCCACGCACGGTTACTGCCTTATCGGTTACGCCAATTACAGCCGTTTGTGTTAAAAATTCAACGCCGCGTGCTTCTAGCTGCTGTTTCGCATACAGAGAAAGTGATTCTGAGAAGCCAGGTAAAATGCTCGTATCCGCTTCAGCACAAATGACACGAAGCGCCTCTTGTGGAATATGATAGGCTTGTGCAAGCTTTGGTAATTGATCAACGAGTGAGCCGATAAATTCAATGCCCGTAAAGCCTGCTCCACCTACAACAATGGTCGCATATTCAGGGCTTTGCTCTTTTTCATACATTGCAAATTGTGCATTAATATGCGTCCAAATTTTTGATGCAGATAAGGCATTTGAAATCGACTGGGCATGCTCTTTAATCCCCGGAATACCGTAATCCTGTACTTCAAACCCTAAACCAACAACTAAGTAATCATAATTAAATACACCATTCGTTGTGAGGACTTGCTTGCTATCCACATCTAATGCTTCCACCGTTGCTTGTACAAAAGTCGCTGAATCTTTTAAAAGTGGCTCGATTTCATAGCACACATCATTCGCTGAAATCACGCCAGCTGCTGCTTCATGTAACCACGTCGTTTCATAGTGATAATCATTTTTATTAATTAATGTAATCGACACATTGTCTGCATTCACTTTACGCTGCAATGTCACAGCCGTTGCTAGACCACCATAGCCTGCGCCAACAACGACAATCTTCGTTTTTCCCATCACATGAACCCACCTTTAAAAAGTATTTACTATTACCATACCATGAACAATTGCCAAATGCCCAAAAAAAGGGAATAAAAAAGACTTTGCACAGTGCTGCACAAAGTCTTGGATTCGTTCTTAGCAGTTTCCTGGTGTACCAGCATTTTTTGCTGTACGGAATGAAGAACCACAGCCACATGCTGCGATTGCATTTGGATTGTCGATTGTAAAACCGCCGCCCATTAGCGATTGTTTAAAGTCGATTACTGTACCGTTTAAAATTGGAATATCTTGTTTTGCGACAACAATATTTAAACCAAACTCTTCGTAAGCCTCATCCTCTGGTGATACTTCTGTATCAAAGCCCATTGCATACGTTAAACCACTGCAACCGCCGCCTTTTACGGAAACGCGTAAAAATGCGTTTTCTTCTTCGTTGTTTTCCATCATTTCGTTAATATGGAAAACAGCTGCTTCTGTAATGTCTACTACGTGTTTTGTCATATTTACACCTGCTTTCTCTATAGTATTATCATATCAATTTTCCTAGCAGTCGTAAAATAGTTGAACTCATTTCTTTTTTTTACTTTAATGATATAATAGACCTATAACTAAACATAAGAAATGAGGCCTAAAAATGGACCTATCCCCCTATTATACAAAGCAGGTTGATTGCATTCATTGTAAAAAGAAATTTAATACGACAAAGATTCGCATGAAAATGCTGAAAATTGCGTCAACAGATGCCGATTTTCGTCCAGTTTATGAAAATGATGTACATGGTTATTTTTATAATGCTTATGTATGCGAGCATTGCGGCTTTGCATTTACAGATGATTTTAGCACCTATTTTATGCCCGGCACTTCTGAAGTATTACAACAGCAAATTAGCAATAAGTGGGTCCATCATGATTTTTCTGGTGAACGTTCTCCGCAGCAAGCACTACAAGCCTATCAGCTCGCGCTCGTTTCAGGGCAAATTAAAAAGGAAAAACATATCACACTCGCAGGACTTGCCCTTCGCTGTGCATGGATTTATCGCTCACTCAAACAGCATGATGCGGAGCTACGCTTTATCCGCATTGCGCGCGACCAATACATAGAAGCGTTTTCTACAGGTGATTATGTCAATAGCGGCATGTCTGAAGTACGCGTCGCATATTTAGCGGCTGAATTATCACGTCGCCTTGATGAACGAGAAAAAGCGATTCGCTATTTCTCGATTGTCATCGAACAACAGCGTACATCCAATGAAATAAAAATTATTGATATGGCAAAAGACGCCTGGAACGATATGCGTCAAGTGCAATAAAAAAGAGGAAGTATTCGTAAATTACGAATACTTCCTCCTTCATATATCGTCATTCATTGTGTATTAGAATACTTGCTCTACTTCAACTACGCCTGGTACTTCTTCTAAAAGTGCGCGTTCAATACCTGCTTTTAGTGTAATTGTAGAACTTGGGCAGCTGCCGCATGCACCTAGTAAGCGTAATTTTACAACACCATCTTCTACATCTACTAATTCACAGTCGCCGCCGTCGCGTAATAGGAAGGGACGTAATTTATCTAGAACTTCTTGTACTTGATCTAACATTCGTATCGACTCCTCTCTCTAAAATCATTATAATGTCTATAAGCTAAAAAATCCATTAAAGAAACACGGAGGTTAAAGAAATGACGAATGAACCAATTAAAATTGAGATTTTTGGAGCAGACGTACAATGCGCTAGTTGTGTGAATGCACCTTCTTCAAAAGATACCTATGAATGGTTACAAGCAGCAATTGATCGTAAATATCCCGGACAAGCCTACGCTATCAATTACATTGATATCGAACAACCAATTGAGAATGAACGCCATAAAGACTGGGCTACACGCGTTCAAGAAGATGAGTTTTTCTATCCACTTATTTTAATTAACGATGAAGTAGTTGGAGAAGGCTATATTCAATTAAAACCAATTTACAAAGAGCTTGAAAAATTAGGGTTCCACGCTTAGGAGATTTAGAACTACCACAGTATTGACTGTGGTAGTTTTTTATTTTAAAAGAAAAAGTAAACATAAAGCAGAAAAAAAGGACATAAAATTGGCATTATTGCGATTTTATTATTTATGCTATTCCCAACGACAACACCGCTTATCCTAGTCGGTGGCGTATTCTTTGGCTTCATTTCCGCTTCGATTACGACACTTGCACCTGCCTTAACGACGGCATTATTTGGTACACGTGATTATAGCCGCATTTATTCAAGTGTTTCTGTTGGTTTAGCTGTTGCATCTATCGTTGCACTGCCTGGATACGGCTATGTACTTGATTTCACTGGTAGCTACACACCAGCGATGATTGCCGTCATTGTATTACTTGTTATGAATATGCTGTTTGTTGTCCTTGCGTTCCGCGATAAAGACGTCCTTGTAAAACAAGGTACTTGGGATCGCCCAGCGCCTCTAGAACCACTAAAAGAACCGATTCAAACAGAATTAAACTAAAGAAAGACACTGGGACAGAACACGTCACTTTTATTTTTTAGCGTTCACAACGAAAAACCGGAACCGCGCCATAGCGCGATTCCGGTTTTTCTTATGCTCATAGGAGCGGTTGCTTTTACATGTATGTTAAAGCCTTTTTTTATTGCAACACAATACGGATTAGCCGTTTTGGTTTTTGTACATCCATAGTAAACCAGATTTCATCATACGTGCTACGCGACCTGTTACCGTTGCATCGCCTAAGTTTACGAAACCTTGTTTTTTACCTAATGCACCCATGAAGCCTTTTAGTTTGATTGGTGAAAGTTCTGCTGGTAGCGTTTCACCTTTCCAACGTTTTTGAAGAACGATCGCAATGCGGTCGCCTTGTTCTTCGGCTAATTGTGCACTTGGTCCACCTACTGAAGAATGGGCACAGTCGCCAACAACGAATACATGCTCATCTACTGGTAAATGATAATGTGGTGTAATTTTAATGCGACCACGTTCCATTTCAACGCCATCAACTTCGCGAGCTACTGATACTGGACGAATCCCTGCTGTCCAGACAATTAGGTCCGCTTCGATGCGGTCTTCATGGTTATAAAGTGCACCTTGCTCTACTTTTGTAATATCCGATTCTGCTACGACATCTACATCGTTTTTATCAAACCATTTTTGTACGTAGCGGCTAAGTCGTTCTGGGAAGTCTTTTAAAATACGTGCGCCTCGGTCGAATAATTTAATTTTTAAGTCTGAACGGCTTTCGCGTAATTCAGAAGCTAATTCAATACCTGATAAACCAGCACCTACTACAGCAACCGTTGCTCCTGCTGGTAATGCACTAATTTTATCGTAAGCGATACGTGATTTTGCCATTGTTTGAATTGAGTAGGTGAACTCTTCTGCACCAGGTACGTTGTGGTAGTTATCTTCACACCCTAAGCCAATGACAAGATCATCATAGTTTAATTCTTGACCATCTGCGAAAACAACAGCATTGTTTGCGCGGTCAATTTTTGTCACTTCACCGTAGACAACTTTTAAGCGTTCGTGGTCAGGGAATTGTACACGAATATGACTTTCTGGTGTTGTACCTGCGGCAAGTGCATAAAATTCTGTTTTTAAACTGTGGTATGGGGCGCGGTCTACTAATGTAATCTGAACGTCTTGGGGAAGGTTGTTCGGAAGTAGGCGTAATAATACGCGCATATTACCGTAACCGCCGCCTAATAATACTAAGTTTTTCATCAGGGATTCTCCTTTTTTATGTGACAATTTAGTTACAAGCTTTTTCTATCCTTTACGAGTATAAATGATTGTGATACTTTTCACAATATCTTTGTGATAACTTTCACAATTTAATTTCGTTTCGTTGACGCCGCGCATAAATCTATAGTAGGATTCACTATTAGAGGTGACAAACTTGAATCCATTAGTAGAATTTTGTGTAAGTAATCTAGCAATGGGTGCGCAATCCGTCTATGAAGCACTCGAAAAAGATCCAAATGTAGAAGTACTAGAGTATGGCTGCCTTAGCTTTTGTACCCGTTGCTCAGAGTCATTATATGCAGTGGTCGAAGGTGATGTTGTAGAAGGCGCCACACCAGAAGAATTACTGAAAAATATTTATACCGCTATCAATAATAATCCGATGTTTTCGGCGTCTGAATTTTAATAAAAAACGGGTACATGCTATGACACATGTACCCGTTTTTTTAATTGGTTATAGCCAATCTGCTAAAGTTTTTACATAGTACGTTGGCTGTGCGGACTTCGCTTTGACCGTCTCTTGACGTGTCACACCAGTGTCAACATGCACCGTATCGATGCCATACGCAATGCCTACTAAAATATCGGTATCATAATTATCACCAATCATCAGCATATCCTCTTTTTCAAAGCCAAAGCTATCGCGAATGATTTCAAGCATATGTGGTGCTGGCTTGCCGATATAAAGCGGTTCGACACCCGTAACGTTTTGCACAAGTTGAACAAATGAGCCATTTCCTGGTGCAAAGCCTTGCTCTTTTGGCAGTTTAATATCGCCATTTGTCGCAATATGCTTCGCCCCATGTTGAATGTCATAACACACATCTTCTAGTGCTTCGTATGAAATATTCATTGTGAGTCCCTGTGCAACGATGTCCGGATTTTCCGTCACAACGGGAATGCCCTCTGCGGCAATTGCCTGTTGTAAGCCTTGTTGACCGAGCACTTTTACGCTTTGACCCTGATAGTGCTTGGCGATATATTTCGCTGTCGCAATCGATGACGTCATAATGCGCGCTTCTGGTACAGCAAGGTCCATTGCTGCGAGCTTTTTCTGAATATCTAGTTGCGTATATTTCGCATTGTTTGTGACATAGAATGGTTCGATTCCTTGTGCTTGTAGATGGTGAATAAACGCCACCGCTTCTGGAATCGCCGCTGCACCGCGGTAAACAGTACCATCTAAGTCAAAACAATAGGCTTTATAAGCTTTCATCTAGTCTTCCTCAGGAATAAATGCTGTCACAACCGTACCCATTTCTTTCGCAACAAAGGCTTCAATGGCAGCACGTAGTTTTTTGATTGTTGGTACAACTGCTGTTAGGACACGTAATACTTCAGCATCGTCTACTTCTAAAATATCGCGTACTAATACGCGGCGTAATGTTAAGAGTAATTTTAAATCAGCATCATATTCTGCTGGTACGGCTTTTTCATCCACTAAAATATCAATAATATCTTCGTAACTACCTGGGTCACGCATAATAAAGCCGTCAATCATCGTGTTACCGATGTCAATAATTGCTTCAATATATACGTTGGCGATACGTTCTAAAGCAAGCTTTGAAACCGCATCTTCTAACCAGTTTTCACGCGACTCAAATACCGCAGTGATGTCATCCATATATGCTAAATTTTTTGTGATTTTTTTACTGTCGATAAAATACACAGCAATTCCTCCAATTGAAAAAAGTTGATAGTCTTTCCTTCCCTATAGTACCATATCTTTAACACCGGAAGGAGAATTAAACATGGATAGATTTTTCTTATATGATGACCTTGAAGATACACAAACACGCTTTGTTAGCTTTACAGGTGAAAGTCAGCGCTACGATTTAGCCATCATGCAAAGCACTCGTTTTTACGGTAAAATCATCGTCATGGATATGCAAATGAGTAAGTTTGCGATTATCGGCTCTGACGATTTAGATGAACCTGGATACTTAGAGCACGTTTACAACCGTCCTGCTGACGAGGCACAGGAGCTACGTGAATACTTACATGAATTAGTGTAAACAAAAAAACGGACGTCGCGATTTGCGATGCCCGTTTTTTTGTTGAGCTATAGAAATCAACCCTGTTCAGGCGTTGCTTCCTGTAACTCTTGCACTGGTTCCGTCACTTGTTCTGTAACTTCTTTATCCGGTGCTGGCGGTACAATTTTGCCGATTTTTCGAACGATAAAATAAGCACAACCAAAATTGCAATATTCATATAGGTAATCTTCTAATGTGCTAATCTTCGTATCGAATGTAGCTTTTTGGTTTCGCTCTTCATAGAAACCCTTCAAGCGCAATTGACCGTAGCCCCAATCCCCTACGATATAATCGTATTTTGATAAAATGTCGGCATAGCGACCTTTAAAATCTTCCTCATTAAAGGCGTTGCGATAATCTTGCACGACCTCATATTCATATTGATCCGCAACAATCATTTTTCACCCTCCTAGGTGATTTACATACCCGCCTCAGCCTGCATTTGGCGTTCTTTCGTCGCCGCATTTACCTGCTCATCTGCATGGTAACTACTACGAACGAGTGGACCCGCTTCACAGTGTTTAAAGCCTTTTTCCATCGCAATTTTACGTAAGCGACCAAATTCGATTGGTGCGTAGTATTTTTGGACAGGTAAGTGCTTTTTCGTCGGCTGTAAATATTGACCAATCGTCATGATATCTACATCGTTAGCACGTAAATCATCCATTACTTCGAGAATTTCTTCTTCCGTCTCCCCTAATCCTACCATAAGAGATGACTTTGTAGGAATGTCAGGTTGCATTTCTTTTGAACGACGTAAAAATTCAAGTGAACGATCATATTTTGCTTTCGCTCGAACTCTCGGAGTCAGACGGCGAACTGTTTCGATATTGTGATTTAAAATATCTGGTTTCGCATCCATTAGGATTTGAATGTTTTCCTTCACGCCGGCCATATCAGATGGTAGCACTTCAATTGAAGTTTGTGGACTTTTACGACGAATAGCGCGCACTGTTTCAGCCAGTACACTCGCGCCCCCGTCCTTCAAGTCATCACGGGCTACTACTGTTATAACGACGTGCTTTAAATTCATTAATACAACGGAGTCTGCTACGCGTTCTGGTTCCGCTAAATCGAGTTCAGTTGGCAAACCAGTTTTAACCGCGCAAAAACGACAGGCGCGCGTACAAACAGAGCCTAAAATCATAAAGGTTGCTGTGCGGCGCTCTCCCCAACATTCGTGGATGTTTGGGCATCTTGCTTCTTCACATACAGTGTGCAAGTTTTTCTCACGCATTAAGGTCTTTAATTCCTTGTACTGCTTATTCGCCTTAATGTTAATTTTTAACCAATCCGGTTTGCGGACGTGTTGTCGTTTATCGTCTTTCGATGTCGGTTTACATGATGACATAGAACTTCAACTCCTCATAAATGTGTATTAAATGACGTCCCCACCTGTCACTCTAACACATTTTTTGTTAATAATACAGTAAATTAGGAAATTTCAAACAGTGAAATTTGTCCATGTCAAAAAGATAAAAAGAAAACGACAAGGCCTATTTGTTACGCTGCCTTGTCGTTTTCTTTTTACGTCATATATACGGTCCCTTTTTCTTCTAAATAATCTGGTTCTACGTTTAGGATATCGAGCTCACTACTAGCTAGATCTAGCTCATATGTTGCTTTGACAAGCTTGCCATGTTCTTCAAAAATACGCAATTTCGGACGCATTGTATTGCTGGCATTTTGCTTTGATACAATGCCACGACTGCCATTACTTAAAAGTAAAACAGTACCATTTGGATAAGCCGCAATCACACGATTAAATGCTTCGACAACCATTTGGTCGTATAGCGTTCCTGACCCTTCATTAATAATGGCGAGACCTTCAGACGGTAGCAATTTATTACGATAAACGCGATTAGAGGTGACCGCATCAAATACGTCAGCTACAGCAATAATTTTGGCGTATGGGTGAATTTCAAAATCCACTAACCCACGTGGATAACCACTACCATCTAAGCGCTCATGATGCTGAAAGGCACAATGCGCCGATAATAATGAAATGGTATGCAGATTGCGTAGCATATCAAAGCCATACTGTGTATGCATCTTCATCGTGTCATACTCTTCATTCGTTAAACGGCCTGGTTTTTGTAAAGTTTCTTGTGGAATCAACATCTTACCGATATCATGCAACATCGCACCAATACCGATTTGACGCACTTCCTCGGCATTGTATTTCATTTCATGTGCAATCGAAATCGTATAGATGGTAACTTGCAAAGAATGCTGATAAATATATTCATCATAAATAAAGGCATCACTTAAGACCGTTAATAATTCTTCATTGTCAAAAATGCTGTCCATTAAGCTATTAATAATAGCCTTAAAATCTTTTGAACTTTTTTCTAAACAATACGTAATATCAGTTCCTTTTAAACGTTTTAGCGTTTTAAAAGAGTTTTCAATTTTATTGACTGCGGCATTACGAATCTTCGGTGGAATGGCTTCTGCCACCTCGATGTTTTTAGAAATTTTATCATCGATGTAGACATATTGAACGTTTAATTGCTGCAATCGTTGAATAATTCGATTTGTCACATGGACACCTTCTTGTAGTAGCGGCATACCTGCTTCATTCCAAATCGTTTTGGCGATAACCATCTCTTCTTGTAGCACTTTCGTTGATATAAGCCTCATACTTTTGTCCTCATTTACTTTGTAATCATATATATATTATATACTATGAATCATAATAAAAATATCTAATTTTCTAAAAAATTGATTATACAAAGTGCTTATGACCATAAATTGTAAGAATATCACGTAAAAATTGTGGTAGTAAATATGTTTTTGGCAATGCTTTTAACGCTGGGAAAAACCAGCCAAATGTAAACATATCGAGCGTCGCAACTTTCACTGTTTCACCTGGCGCTAGTATTTTATCGTTCACAAGAATATGCCCGTCTTGCTGTTTAAAATGATACGTCAGCATTTTACCAACAACAGTTCCTCGGAATCCTAAGCCACGCAGCTCACGCCTTGGCCATTCCTCCGCGCGCTCGATAATAGCTAAAATATCGCGTAGCTGTGCCTCGTTTAATTCAAAAATACAGGCATTGATTGGATGTGGTAGCATACGGTGAATATCAAGCGCCGTCACAGGCCCCTTTTTCATATCTGTTAAAAAAATGCCCGCATTAAAGAATGCACAATCTGCACCCGAGAAATCAAGTAGTGCCTCCGCAAAGAAATGAGATAGCTTCGAGTAGTGGTACCATTCCTTATTATAAAAGCGTGTCGTTTCAAATACTTCTACGTCTAAAAGCTCCTCACCGTAGCGTTGTTGTGCCGCTACCTCGCGATGCTCTCCTCGCTCGGGTGGAAGAGTCGTCGTATCAATTAATTCCGTTTCTACTCGCTGAACCATTCCATCATAATGAATAATCGAATGCCCGATGTAACGGCCATATTTGCCGCCTCCCGTGAGTAACGTTTGGTTGATGTATTTGCCATGCTCTAATACGTGATGCGTGTGAGAGCCAAAAATAAGCGTCACATCGCGCTCCTGCTCTGCAAGGCGCTCATCTGAATGTAAGCCAAGATGCGACAAACAAATAATAATGTCAGCTTCCTTGCGCGCCTGTGCAATCGATTCATGTAGACGTGTAAAAGGGTCCTCAATTTTCCAGCCTAGATTATTATAGTAATCTGGAAAAGGAGCTGTTGCCGCAACAACACCAAGCTTTGTACCAGATGCGAGTGTATACACATGATAAGGTTCTACCCATGTTGGCATTTTTCCGTCGGGCTCTTTTAAATTATTGACGATAACATTGAATTTTGCTTCAGTATATAGTTGATTCAGCGCTTCTTTTGCGAGCGTGATTCCCTCATTATTGCCGATAGTAACAGCATCATAATTCGCTTCGTTAAGTAGCGTAATACTTGACTTTCCGAGTGTTGCTTCTGTAAAAATATTCGAGCGATCAATAAAATCGCCAATATCTACTATTAAGCAGGCTTCGTCATGTTGTTCATGGAACGCGCGACGCTCTTGTAAATAACTTCGTGTGCGTGGCCATGAATCAAGATGGCTATGCACATCATTCGTATGATAAATATGAATTGTTTCCAAGGTCCACTCACCTCTCTATAATATGCTCGACACAATCGAGCGAATCCCCATTAATAGGAGCATGACACGTAAGCACAGAACGACGGTTTTTGAGTTGAGACGCTTGTTTAGCTCCGCTCCTAACTTACCGCCAATCATTGCTCCAATGACGACCGGTATGACGTAATGCCATGGAATATGGTCGAAATACCAGTGTGCGCCTGAATTGACGATGGATGTTAAAAACACTAAAAACATCGATGTTGCGACGGCCACATGTGCAGGGAATAAAAATAAAATTAACATCATCGGCACGATCATCGAACCGCCACCAATGCCAAATAAACCAGAGGCAAAACTAATGATGAACGACGCTAAAATCGCAAACCAAATTGGATAGCCATAAGTGTATGTATGCCCGTCTGAATCAGTGATGGTGCGCTTTGTGCCATGCTCCACAAACCAATTGACAGGCTTTAAACGATCTCGGACGATTAAAATAATCGACAGAATAATCATTAAAATACCAAAATACAGCTCAAATGATGGTACATCCATCACGCGGTTCACCGCAGCCCCCAGCATAACCCCTGGGATACTACCGATAAAGAAAATAAAGCCGCTTTTATAGTCGACTGTTTTTGATTTCATATAGGCAAGCGTCGATGAAAGACCTGTAAAAATCATCATCACCACGGATAAACCAACGATGCGCTGTGGCGTCAAATCGCTCATTAGGCCTTGTGAAATACCAAAATAGAGTAGTGCCGGTACTAAAATAATACCACCGCCAAGTCCGACAAGTGCGCCGACAATGCCTGAAAAAATCGCAAAGATAATAATCAATAGTGCTGCTGTCATTTCCTAATCCCCTTCAAATAAATCCAGTTGCTTCGGTGCAAGATGATCATAATGGATATTTAAAATCTCAAGTAGCTCTTTCGCATTATGCGCCGCATCGTTGCCTGAATTATTATTAAAAGCGACATAGACATGGCGCGTTGTTTTCGCTAATCGCTGAATATGCACCGCAATTTCGCGTAATTCCTCGTCGTTATAATTGTAGAGACAGCGTACTTTACGCCAATCTTCCTGACTACGACCATTTTGAAGCCAACCATGGACATTGCGCCCATGAATACGCACAAAGGCCGTATCCGTCGTCGCAATTGACAGCAATGGCACGGAGCCCTCTCCTGCCTGTGGCTCGTCACATACAGTATGAATAAATTTTAACTCACGTAATAAATTCATCGTGCCATCTACATATTGTTCGGTATACCATGTGCGATTTCGAAACTCAATGGCGACCGGAAAATCGCCAAGCTCCTGTTTCACGTAGCGCAAATATTGGACGTTTTTAAACTGACAATCAAACCATGGTGGAAACTGCATCAACACCGCCGCAAGTTTTCCAGCACGTTGAAACGGCTCGATAGCTTTTCTAAACGCTTCAAACATGTCTGCCTTCGTATCAAAATACGCATCCTTTTCACCACGTAAATGACCGGTCATACCACGATAGCCTTTGACGATAAATTTAAATTGATCGGGTGTTTCATCAATCCATTTCAAGACATTTTTCTCTGATGGAATCGCATAAAAAGACGTATCTACCTCGACCACTGGAAAATGACCACTGTAATCGAATAATCGATCGCGTGCAGAAGTCGTTTCACTATAGACATCTGGATGGTCTCCCCAGCCTGTTAAGCCTACATAAATCATCCTACTCCGCCTCCATTTCTGTTACTTCATATCATATCATAGCTGTTTACTTGGCTCTATGCGTGGCGCTTAAAAGATAGGGAAAATTAATGTTGCGTAAATAAAAACGAGACCCTGTTAAAGAGTCTCGTCTTTTTGTAGTTGATTGGCCTTTGTTTTATTACAAAGGAAGGTAAGCTAACTTCGCCGCATCCTTGCGGCAACGCTTACCGGGTCTGCGTCCAGCAGACCCTACCTGGATTCATCGACTAGATTCTCGGGTCAAATCACTTCTTCCTACGCGGCTAGACGCCACTTGTCAGAAGCTTTATTTGCCCGTCGAATCTGAACGAGTCGATTCATCACTTATTGGATATCCGGATTCAAGCGCTAACTCTTTGGGTTGTTTCGCTCTCTTCTACGTGACATAGAACGTCACTTGTCGAGAGCTATAAACACCCTTCAGAGTTAAACGAGCGCTTTCATCACTTATCGTTATCCGGATTCAAACACCAGTGCTTCGGGTTGTTTTGTTCCTTCCGATATTCTTTCAAATAAATTAAAAAACGAAACTCCTGTTAAAGAGTCTCGTCTTTTTGTAGCTGATTGGCCTTTGTTTTATTACAAAGGAAGGTAAGCGTCCAGCAGACCCTATCCGGATTCATCGACTAGATTCTCGGGTCAAATCACTTCTTCCTACACGGCTAGACGCCGCTTGTCAGAAGCTTTATTTGCCCGTCGAATCTGAACGAGTCGATTCATCACTTATTGGATATCCGGATTCAAGCGCTAACTCTTTGGGTTGTTTCGCTCTCTTCTACGTGACATAGAACGTCACTTGTCGAGAGCTATAAACACCCTTCAGAGTTAAACGAGCGCTTTCATCACTTATCGTTATCCGGATTCAAACACCAGTGCTTCGGGTCGTTTCGTTCCTTCCGACGCGACGAAGAACGCCGCTTGTCAGGAACTATAAACGCCCGTCAGCACTAAACGGTGTTTTCATCACTTAATTAACCAATCGAACCTTCCATTTCAAATTTGATTAGGCGGTTCATTTCTACTGCGTATTCCATTGGAAGTTCTTTTGTGAATGGTTCAATGAAGCCCATTACGATCATTTCTGTCGCTTCTTGCTCAGAAATACCGCGGCTCATTAAATAGAATAATTGTTCTTCAGATACTTTTGAAACTTTTGCTTCGTGTTCTAAAGAAATTTGGTCATTCATTACTTCGTTGTATGGAATTGTATCAGATGTTGATTCGTTATCCATGATTAGCGTATCACATTCGATGTTTGCGCGTGCATTTGTCGCTTTTTTACCGAATTTCACTTGTCCACGGTATGTTACGTTACCACCGTGTTTTGAGATTGATTTTGATACGATTGTTGAAGATGTGTTTGGTGCTAAGTGAATCATTTTCGCACCTGTATCTTGATTTTGGCCGCGGCCAGCGATAGCGATTGATAATGTCATACCACGTGCGCCTTCGCCTTTTAAGATACATGCTGGGTATTTCATTGTTAATTTAGAACCGATGTTACCATCAACCCATTCCATTGTACCGTGGTCTTCAACAACTGTACGTTTTGTTACTAAGTTGTACACGTTGTTTGCCCAGTTTTGAATTGTTGTATAACGGCAATAAGCGTTCTTTTTAACGATGATTTCTACTACTGCTGAGTGAAGAGAGCTTGTTGTGTAAACAGGTGCTGTACAACCTTCAACGTAGTGTACTGATGCATCGTCATCAACGATGATTAGCGTACGTTCGAATTGACCCATGTTTTCAGAGTTAATACGGAAGTAAGCTTGTAGAGGTGTGTCTAATTTAACACCTTTTGGTACGTAGATGAATGAACCACCAGACCATACTGCAGAGTTAAGTGCTGAGAACTTGTTGTCTGCAGGAGGGATTACTTTACCAAAGTATTCTTTGAATAAATCTTCGTTTTCTTTAAGAGCAGAATCTGTATCTTTGAAAACAACACCTAGTTTTTCAAGGTCTTCTTTCATGTTGTGGTAAACAACTTCAGATTCATATTGTGCTGATACACCAGCAAGGTATTTTTGCTCTGCTTCAGGAATACCTAATTTATCAAATGTTGCTTTGATTTCATCCGGTACTTCATCCCAAGATTTTTCAGCGCCTTCAGATGGTTTTACGTAGTACGTAATTTCATCGAAGTCTAATCCTGAAAGGTCGCCACCCCATTGTGGCATTGGTTTTGAATAGAAAATATCTAAAGATTTCAGACGGAAATCTAACATCCATTGTGGTTCGTCTTTCATACGAGAAATTTCTTTTACGATTTCAGGAGTAAGACCGCGTTCTGTACGGAAAATCGATACGTCTTTGTCGCGGAAACCATATTCGTACTCGCCGATTTCGGGCATTTGTTTAGCCATTATTTCTCCTCCGTTCAAAGCTTATTTTTTAATTTGTTCGTTAATCCCTTTTTCCATTGCTTTCCAAGCCAATGTCGCACATTTAATACGCGCTGGGAACTGAGATACACCTTGTAATGCTTCCACATCACCAAGGTCTAAATCTTCATCATGCTCATGACCTAACATCATCTCTGAGAATGTGTGTGCTAGTTCTACCGCTTCATCAATTGTTTTGCCTTTAATCAATTGTGTCATCATTGATGCAGATGACATGGAAATTGAGCAACCTTCACCTTCGAATTTTGCATCGGTTACGATGTTATCATCGACTTGAAGTGTTAAATGAATACGGTCACCACATGTTGGGTTGTTCATATCAAGCTGTACATTTGAGCCTTCAAGCGTCCCTTTATTACGTGGTTTTTTATAGTGGTCCATAATTACTGAACGATATAGTTGATCTAAATTAGACATTTCCGAAATACTCCTTCGTGAAGCGCACCCCGTCAGCGAGCTTGTCGATTTCTTCTTTCGTGTTATACACGTAGAAGCTTGCGCGTGCAGTCGCTACGCAGTTCAACCATTTCATTAATGGTTGTGCGCAGTGGTGTCCAGCACGAACAGCAATACCTTGGCTGTCTAGCGCCGTTGCTAGGTCATGTGGGTGAACATCATCAATGTTGAATGTCACAAGACCTGAGCGTTTCATTGGATCTTGAGGGCCGTAAATTGTTAGGCCATCGATTGTTGTTAATGCTTCGAACGCATATTTAGATAATTCTTGCTCATGAGCAATGATAGAATCCATGCCAATTTCATTTAAGAAATCGATTGCTGCGCCAAGACCAATTGCACCGGCAATGATTGGTGTACCTGCTTCAAATTTAGCTGGAAGATCAGCCCAAGTTGAATCATATAATCCAACAAAGTTAATCATTTCGCCACCGAATTCGACAGGCTCCATTTTTTCGAGGTGTTCTTTTTTACCATATAATACACCAATGCCCGTTGAACCGCACATTTTGTGACCTGAGAATGCAAGGAAATCGCAATCTAAATCTTGTACGTCTGTGTGGAAGTGCGGTACGCCTTGCGCGCCGTCGACAACCATTACAGCACCATGTTTGTGCGCGATGGCTGCTACTTCTTTAATTGGGTTATGCGTACCTAATACATTTGACGCGAAAGTCATTGAAACGATTTTTGTTTTATCGGTAATCGTTTTTTCGATGTCTTCCATTGCTAATGTACCATCTGGTTGCATATCGATATATTTTAATGTCGCACCAGTAGCTTTCGCTAGCTGTTGCCATGGAATTAAGTTTGAATGGTGTTCCATATACGTAATGACAATTTCATCACCTTCTGAAACGTTTGCACGACCGTAGCTTGATGCCACCATATTTAAACCTGTAGTTGTACCACGTGTGAAAATAACTTCTTCCGTCGATTTCGCATTAATAAACTGACGAACCTTTTCACGAGCGCCTTCATAAGCGTCTGTAGCACGGTTACCTAGCGTATGCACGCCACGGTGTACGTTTGAGTTATCGAACTCATAGTATTTACTAAGTGCTTCAATTACCTGAACTGGTTTTTGTGAAGTAGCCGCGCTGTCTAAATAAACAAGTGGGTTACCATTAATTTCTTGGTTTAAGATTGGAAAATAGCTACGAATGTCGTCTTTGATCATTATTTTACTTTCCCTTCGATAACTTCCATTAATTGTTTTTTAACACCTTCGATTGGCAGTTGAGAAACAACAGGTTCAAGGAAGCCATGGATGATAAGTCTTTCAGCGTTTGCACGAGAGATACCGCGGCTCATTAAGTAGTAAAGTTGCATTTCATCAACGCGACCTACTGAAGCTGCGTGTCCCGCTGTCACATCATCTTCGTCGATTAAAAGGATTGGGTTTGCATCGCCACGAGCGTCTGGAGAAAGCATTAATACACGTGATTCTTGTTGTGCATCTGCTTTTGTAGCGCCGTGTTCGATTTTACCAATACCATTGAAGATTGCACGAGAAGCATCTTTTACGACTGCGTGCGTTAAGATATTACCGATTGAAGCTTTACCCCAGTTACGAACTTCTGTTGTGAAGTTTTGGTTTTGTTTGCCGCTACCGATAACAACTGTTTTTGTATCAGCAACAGAACCGTCACCACGTAAATGTGTAATGCTTTCAGCGATTGTATCACCGTTGTTCATTAAGCCTAATGCCCAGTCGATTTCTGCATCACGTAATGTTTCACCACGACGGTTTACATAAGTTGTGAAGCCAGCATCTAATGTATCAACAGCACCGAAAGTAATTTTCGCGCCCTCACGAGCAATTACTTCTGTTACGATGTTTGCTTGTGTGTTGTTAGAAGCTACGCCTGAGAAGTAGTTTTCAACGTATGTTACTTTTGAGTTTGTATCTGCCACGATTAATACATGGTTGAATAATGAAGCATCTGCATTATCAACGTAGAAGACTGATTGTAAAGGCTCAGCAACTTCTACATCTTTTGGTACGTATACGAATACGCCACCGTTTACAAGTGCTGCGTGTAGTGCTGTTAATTTATGCTCATCCACTGTCACAGCTTCTGTCATAAAGAATTTTTGAACTAAGTCGCCATGTTCTTTAAGTGCTGTGAAAATGTCTGTCATAATGACACCTTGTGCTTTTAACTCTTCAGATACTTGAAGGAAAGCTGGTGTGTTGTTGCGTTGGATGTAAACGTTTTGTTGACCTTCAACGTCTACGATTTGTTTCACTGCTTCAGGTAGCTCAGCTAATGAAGCAAATGTGTCAGATTCAACAGTATGATTTTTGAAATTGAAGAAATCCCATTTATCAATATTTGTTTTATCTGGTTTAACCATATCTAAGTTTTCAACTTCCGCAAGAGCACGTTCGCGAAGCTCTGCAAACCATGTTGGTTCGCCTTGAGCTTCAGAGAAAGAGCGTACATCTTCGGCTGTTAAAGCAAGTTTTGTTTCAACCGTCATCTGTGCTCGTCCTCCTCGATTATGCTTCTTCTACTACTGCGTCTGTATCTTTAATGCCTAGTTCTTCTTTAATCCAGTCGTAACCTTCTGCTTCTAAACGTTGTGCTAATTCAGAACCACCAGATTTAACTACTTTACCTTGCATCATTACGTGAACGTGGTCAGGTGTGATGTAGTTAAGTAAGCGTTGGTAGTGCGTGATCATTAAGCAGCCGAAGCCTTCGCCGCGCATTTCGTTAATACCTTTAGAAACGATTTTAAGTGCATCGATATCAAGACCTGAGTCAATTTCATCAAGTACAGCGAATTTTGGTTTAATCATCATTAATTGAAGAATTTCGTTACGTTTTTTCTCACCGCCAGAGAAACCTTCGTTTAAGTAACGTTGGCCCATTTCTTCTGGCATTTCTAAGAAGTTCATTGTTTTATCTAATTGTTTGATGAATTTCATGATTGAAATTTCATCGCCCTCTTCACGACGAGCGTTAATAGCTGAACGTAAGAAGTCAGCGTTTGTAACACCAGCGATTTCTGATGGATATTGCATTGCTAGGAATAAACCAGCTTGCGCGCGTTCGTCTACTTCCATTTCTAATACGTTTTCACCGTCAAGTAAGATTTCACCTGAAGTTACTTCGTATTTAGGGTGACCCATGATCGCTGAAGCTAGTGTTGATTTACCAGTACCGTTAGGACCCATGATTGCGTGTACTTCGTTTGTATTTAGCGTTAAGTTAACGCCTTTTAAAATCTCCTTGTCTTCGATTGAAACATGAAGATCTTTAATTTCTAAAGTTGACATTCTAATACCCTCCGTTTGCGTTTCCCGAATGGCGAATCCATTCTTAATTTAATATCATTCTAATCTTAACTTAATTAAAAAGTGATTGCAACCATTTGAATTTCATTCTCAAGTAGATTACACAATCGTTGCTATTAAAAGATTTCCTATAATAATTGCAACGTAAAAGATGCATTTATTTTAAAATTTTCTCATTTTCAATAAGGACATTCTAATTGAGAATCGATTTCAATAAAGGTTGCTGTTTTCCACTATTAAAACGATGATAAACCGCATTATATCACGTTTCTGGTGGCATTACCTGTCTTAAAACAAAAGACTGCGTGCAAGAAATTTCTTTCTCACGCGCAGCCTTCCTCCTATTATTGTGCGATAGCATGTGTCTCCGCTAAATAGTTTGCAACTTGTGTGGCAACTTCGCGCCCTTCCTTGATTGCCCATACAATTAAGGATGGCCCTCTGCGCGCATCTCCTGCCGCAAAGACGCCTTGTACATTCGTTGTGTAATCTAGACGAGAGGCGTGGACACGATTGTTTAGCATTTTCACACCAAACTGCTCTGCAACAGCGGACTCAGCGCCCTGGAAGCCGATTGCGACGAATACATAGTCGGCCGGCCAAACTTTTTCCGTACCCGGAATTTCTTCAAAGTACGCATAGCCCTCGTCATTAATAATTTTATTCATTTGAATCGTATGCAGCTCTTTAACACGCCCTCGTTCATCAGCTACAATTTTTTTCGTTTGAATGCAGTATTCACGTGGGTCACCGCCAAATTTCGCATCGGCCTCCGCATACGCATAATCTAATTTATATACTTGCGGGTCAGATGGCCATGGCTGCTCTGGTTGACGCACAGCAGGTAATGCCGGGTGTTTACCGAATTGATGCACCGATTTACAGCCTTGGCGCACAGCGGTCGCTACACAATCCGCACCCGTATCCCCGCCACCGATAACGATGACATTTTTTCCTTTGACATTTAATGCACGCTCATCTTCAAAATTTGAATCTAATAAGCTTTTCGTTACGTCATGTAAGTAATTCATCGCTGGCACAACACCGCGTGCCTCGCTGCCTTCCATGCGTAGCTCACGCGCTTTTGTTGCGCCTGTCGCAAGCACAACTGCATCGTATTGTGCCTTTAATTCATCTGCCGTAATATCTTTACCGACTGCTGTATTTAGCACAAATTGAATACCCTCTGCCTGCAATAAGTTAATGCGGCGCTCGACGATTTTTTTATCTAGCTTCATATTTGGAATGCCATACATTAATAAGCCACCTGCACGGTCATCACGCTCATACACTGTTACTTGATGGCCTAATTGATTGAGCTCATCCGCGGCCGCTAATCCCGCTGGACCTGATCCGATAACAGCGACGCGTTTATCCGTACGCTTTTGCGGGATACGTGGTTGGACCCAGCCCATTTCAAAGCCCTTATCAATAATCGACTGCTCGATGCTTTTAATCGCCACAGACGGCTCATTAATGCCTAACGTACAGGAGCCCTCGCATGGTGCCGGGCAGACACGTCCTGTGAACTCTGGGAAGTTATTGGTCATCATCAAACGCTCAAGCGCTTCCTTCCACTGGCCCTGGTAGACAAGGTCATTCCATTCCGGAATATAGTTATTAATCGGACAACCTGCCGCAAAGCCACGAATTTCAATGCCCATATGACAAAATGGTGTGCCACAATCCATACAGCGTGCACCCTGTGTCGCTAAATCTTTATCTGATAATCGCTCCGTATATTCTTCAAAGTTTTTTACGCGTGCTAGTGGCGCTTTTTCTTTAACCTTCTTTTTATCATATTCCATAAATCCTGTTGGTTTTCCCATTCTAGATCACGCTCCTTTAAGATTTTGCTACGGGTTGTTTCTTCGGTGATGTCACGAGTGTGAATGCCTTCATCGCCGCTTCCTGTTCAGATAATCCTTCTTTTTCAAACGTATCAATATGCGCTAGCATATGCTTATAATCGGTTGGTACGACTTTAATAAAGCCATCCATCTCATGTGCAAAATCATTTAATATCGCTTTCGCTTTTGAGCTGTCTGTATAATGAATATGCTTCTCTAATAGCTCTTTTAATAGCTCGATATCCTTTTGTGTAAACTTCGTCGTAAACTCGATCATTTCCATATTACAAGCTGACTTGAATGCCTCGACATTTGACGGACGTACATATGCCACACCGCCAGACATCCCAGCACCAAAGTTTTTGCCAACATCTCCTAAGATCACGACGTTCCCACCGGTCATATACTCAAGACCATGGTCACCGATCCCTTCTACGACAACATTGGCGCCACTATTACGGACCGCAAAACGCTCACCTGCACGCCCATTAATAAAGGCCTCACCGCTCGTTGCGCCGTATAGACAAACATTACCCGCGATGACATTTGACTCCTCGCGCCCTTTAATCGGTGCTGACACGATGACTTTACCACCTGATAAGCCTTTACCGAAGTAGTCATTCGCATCGCCATCAACCGACATCGACATGCCTTTTGGAATGAATGCGCCAAAGCTCTGACCTGCTGAACCTTCAAAATGAAGTTTAATCGTATCTTCCGGTAGACCTACTGCGCCGTATTGCTTCGAAATATCGCTGCCGACAATCGTTCCTACTGCACGGTCTGTATTTTTAATCGGGAATGTAAGTGCGATTGGTGACGCGTGCTTAATCGCAAAATCAACACGCGGTAAAATCTCACGTAAATCTAGTGTCTCATCTAATTTATGGTTTTGCTGTACTTGCTTCGTGCGCGGTCCCTCTACTTGATGCAAGAGCTTCGATAAATCAAGCTGACTCGCTTTCCAGTGAGCTTGTGCGCGCTCGCTTACTTCGAGTAAATCCGTGCGACCGACCATTTCTTCAAATGTACGGAATCCTAGCTTCGCCATATATTCACGCACTTCTTCTGCAATGAACATCATAAAGTTCACGACATGATCTGGTGAGCCCATGAATTTTGCACGAAGCTCTGGATTTTGCGTTGCCACACCGACGGGACATGTATCCAAATGACACGCACGCATCATCACGCAGCCTAAAACGATTAACGGTGCTGTCGCAAAACCAAATTCCTCTGCGCCAAATAATGCCGCCATAATGACATCTTTGCCGGTCATTAATTTACCATCCGTTTCAAGTGTTACACGGTCGCGTAGATTGTTAAGCATAAGCGTCTGATGCGCTTCTGCTAAACCTAGCTCCCATGGTAGCCCTGTATGCTTAATACTTGTCTTCGGTGAGGCACCGGTACCACCGTCATAGCCACTAATAACGATGACATCAGCTGCGCCCTTCGCTACACCCGCAGCGATTGTTCCGACACCTGCTTTTGCGACAAGTTTCACCGAAATACGTGCATGACGATTGGCGTTTTTCAAGTCGTAAATTAACTCGGACATATCCTCGATTGAATAAATATCATGATGCGGTGGTGGTGAAATCAGGCCAACACCTGTTGTGGAACCACGAACCGTCGCTACCCATGGATATACTTTATTCCCCGGAAGCTGACCACCTTCACCTGGTTTTGCCCCTTGCGCCATTTTAATTTGAAGCTCATCTGCATTGACTAAATAATGTGATTTCACTCCAAATCGACCTGACGCAATTTGCTTAATTTGTGAGCGACGTAAATCACCGTTTTCATCTGGCGTAAAGCGCGATGGATCCTCGCCACCTTCACCTGAGTTCGATTTACCGCCGATGCGATTCATCGCGATGGCTAATGATTCATGCGCTTCCTGTGAAATCGAACCGAAGGACATCGCACCCGTTTTAAAACGTTTCACAATCGATTCCGCAGACTCGACTTCTTCAAGTGGAATGCTGTTGGTTTTTTTAAATGTTAGTAAATTACGAAGGAAGCCTAAGCGCTCCTCATTCGCCATTTCACTATATTGGTGGAATAGACCAAAGTCATTTTTGCGTGTTGCCCATTGCAGTGTATGAATCGTTTTTGGATTAAAGGCATGATGCTCGCCGTTTGCGCGCCACTGATACTCACTACCTGGTGGTAGACCTTTATCCCCTGAATCAATTGCTAGATTATGGCGACGACGTGCCTCCTCACCAATTGTTTGAAGGTCGATACCGCCTAGCTGACTTGCTGTGCCGGTGAAATGTTTGTCGATAACCTCTTTTGAAATACCTACTGCTTCAAAGATTTGCGCCCCGCGGTAACTTTGAATTGTCGAGATCCCCATCTTCGACATTACTTTTACAACACCCTGACTTGCGGCATACACATAACGTGCTACCGCTTCCTCGTAACTAAATTGTAGGTGTCCATCACGGATTGCTTGATCAATTGTTGCAAATACTAAATACGGATTAATGGCATCGACACCGTAGCCAATTAATGCGGCATGGTGATGTACTTCTCGTACTTCAGCGGCTTCTACGATAATGCTTGCTTGTGTGCGTTCCCCAACGCGTACAAGATGCTGGTGTAGACTACTCGCTGCAAGTAGAATTGGTAGCATCGGCTTGTCAGGCGCGACAAGGCGGTCTGATAAAATCAACAGCTCCACGCCGTCACGAATCGCGCGGTCTGCTTCATCTGCAATGCGCTGTAAATCGCTTGCGACGTCATCTGTCATAAATAAATCAATCACTACCGACTTAACGCTAGGCTGCTGTTTTAGCTGTGCTAGCTGGCCATTTGTCAGTACCGGTGTTTCTAAGAAAATACGCTTGCAGCTTTCTGCCGTCGGATGAAGGATATTCCCTTCCTTCCCTAGCAGCGTCATTGTCGACGTCACTAAATGCTCACGAATCGAGTCAATTGGCGGGTTCGTCACTTGCGCAAATAATTGCTTGAAGTAATGGAATAATGACTGCGGCTTATCCGATAAAATCGCAAGCGGTGCATCATTTCCCATTGAGCCGAGTGGATCCGTTTTTCCTGCCACAATCGGCACAATATATTTATGAACATCCTCATATGTGTAACCAAAAATCTTTTGATGAAGCAGTAAATCGTCAATATTTTCCGACTTTTCTTTTTGCGCTTCAAGCTCAATTAAATTATCATCTAGCCATTGTTTATACGGCTTGGCTGTTGCCATATCTGACTTCAATTTTTCATCAGCGATGATTTCGCCCTTTTCTAAATCGATTAATAGCATCTTCCCTGGACTTAGGCGGTCCTTATACGCCACATCTTCCTCGGCTACGTCAATAACGCCCACTTCTGAAGAGTAAATAATATAATCATCCTTCGTCACATAGTAGCGTGCTGGACGTAAACCGTTTCGGTCAAGAATTGCCCCAATTTGTTGCCCATTTGTAAATGCGATTGAAGTTGGACCGTCCCAAGGCTCCATTAATGTGCTATTGTATTGATAGAACGCCTTTTTCTCGGCTGAGATATGCGGATTTTCTGTCCATGGCTCAGGTATCATCATCATGGCAACCTCTGCTAGTGGACGACCTGCTAGGACAAAGAATTCAAATGCATTATCGACCATCGCTGAGTCAGAGCCTTCTGCATTGATAATTGGGAGTAGCTTTTCAAGGTCCTCACCAAATGCCTCTGACACAAATTTTTGCTCACGCGCCTTCATCCAGTTGGCATTCCCAAGTACGGTGTTGATTTCACCGTTATGGATAATGTAGCGGTTTGGATGCGCGCGCTCCCATGACGGGAATGTGTTAGTAGAGTAGCGTGAATGGACAAGTGCAATCGCTGAAGTGAAGCGCTCATCTTGTAAATCTACATAAAACTGAGCCACCTCTTCAGGTGCTAACAAGCCTTTAAATACCATCGTTTGCGTGGAGAAGCTTGGGCAATAAAATGTGAACCCTTGCTCCTTCACCCATTTTTCAACACGCTTGCGAATTACGTACAGTTTTCGTTCAAATGCTAGGGAATTTTCTGACGAAGCACTTGCGATAAATAGCTGGCGGACAACGGGTGCTGAATTCTTCGCCGTATCACTTAAAGATGCAGCGTTTGTCGGAGCAGTACGCCACCCGATAAGTTCTTGGCCTTCCTCGGTGATGATGGCATTAAATTTTTCTTCAATTTGTCGTCGCTCAGCGTCATCTGCTGTAAAGAAGAACTGACCTACACCGTATTCGCCTTTCGGTGGTAATGCCCATTCTGTGACCTGACGGAAAAATGTATCTGGAATCTGAACCATTAGCCCAGCTCCGTCCCCTGTTTTACCGTCACTACCACGTCCTGCTCGGTGGTCTAGGCGGCAAAGCATTTCTAAACCTTGCACGACGATGTCATGTGTTGGTTCATTTTTTAAGCTCGCATAAAATCCAATCCCGCATGCATCATGTTCGAAACTTGGATGATATAGCCCTTGTTCTTTCTGAATATTTTGAAACGTCATAAAAATCCCTCCCTCGTGAATCTATTTTAAATTCACAAATCAATGCAAACAATATATACTTTATATAGAATCAATCTAAAAAATAGATAAATTGGAGTTGACATGCCTTGGAATTACGACAACTACGCTATTTCGTGGCAGTTGCTGAACGCGAACATATTTCAGAAGCTGCTGAAAATTTACATGTTGCACAATCTGCCGTCAGCAGACAAATTGCCAATTTGGAGTCTGAATTAGGTGCTGAATTGTTTGAACGCATCGGCCGTAACGTCAAATTAACACCCATTGGACATGTATTTTTAGAACATGCCATTGTGGCGTTAAAAGCGATCGATTTCGCCAAAAAACAAGTGGATGAATATTTAGACCCTGAGAAAGGAACGATTAAAATCGGCTTCCCGACGAGCCTTGCAAGCTTCTTGCTACCTACCGTCATCTCGGCATTTAAAAAAGAGCATCCAAATGTATCATTCCATCTACGACAAGGGTCTTACCGCTTTTTAATTAATGCCGTGAAAAATCGCGAGCTCAATCTCGCCTTTCTTGGTCCCGTACCGCAAAAAGATGAATTAATTAATACAAGAATTTTATTTACCGAAAATATTTCTGCACTTGTCCCTGAAAATCACCCACTTGCGGAGCGCCAGGAAATTCAGCTTGGTGATCTACGCAATGAGAACTTCGTGCTGTTCCCTGAGGATTATATTTTAAATAAAGTGGTCGTTGACGCCTGTAAATCAGTTGGCTTCACACCAAATATTTCATCCGAGGGAGAGGACATGGATGCCTTAAAAGGTCTTGTGGCCGCTGGTATAGGTATTACGCTACTACCTGAATCTGCATTCTATGATGCGACACCACGACGTACGGTGCGTCTATCACTTATCGAGCCACCATTTACACGTAATGTCGGTGTCATTTTCCCGAGTACGCGTGAACTGGCCCCGTCCGAGGAAATCTTCTTAGACTTCGTCGGCAACTTCTTCTCACGTCTTACACAATTCCGTTAATCAACATCCTTCTGAACAACTGCTCAGAAGGATTTTTTATACACAGAAAAGAAAGCGTTTCCAATAATTACAATATAATAGAAGAAACACAGAATGCTTTTTATTTTAACTTTAAAATATTTTGCGTTATACTACTTGCGAAAGCACTTTGAAAGGGGTTTTATACATGAATCGTTTGGACAATAAAGTGGCATTAATTACAGGTAGTGGTGCCGGCATCGGCAAAGAAATCGCGAAACGTTTTGCAGAGGAAGGCGCAAAAATCGTCATTGCAGATTTTAACGAAGCCGCGTTAACAGATACCGTTAAGGAACTACAAGCAGCAGGTCACGAAGCCTTTGGCGTGAAGGTGAATGTTGCAGTCGAGGAAGATGTACAGCGCATGATTGACGATGCAATCGGCCACTTCGGTCAACTTGATATTCTTGTAAACAATGCCGGTGTGAGCGATAATATGCAGGCTGCTGGTAATGTGACAGATGAGGTTTGGCAACGCGTTTTTGATATTAATGTAACGGGCGTGATGCGTGGTATTCGTAAAGTATTACCTCACTTCATAGAGCGCGGTAAAGGAACAATCGTTAATATGGCATCGATTTCAGGCTTATTTGGCGGCCGTGGCGGCTTAGGCTATACAGCGGCCAAACATGCGATTGTCGGCATGACAAAGAACGTAGCGTCGCAGTACGGCCCTCAAGGCATCCGTTGTAATGCGATTGCACCTGGACAAATCCAAACAGGTTTTGCGGCAAACATGGACCATATCGATAAATTTGGCATGGAAGTAGCGATTCGTGGAACAAACTTAATGCCACGTGCCGGTACAGTAGACGATGTCGCAAATATTGCGCTGTTCTTAGCATCGGATGAATCTGATTTAGTAAATGGTGTTGCACTAGCAGCAGACGCTGGCTGGAGCGCTTATTAGGCATAAAAAAGAGGCTAGAGCAAAACACGTCATGTTGCTTTTTTAGCATTCACAACGAAAAACCGGAACCGCACACAGCGCGATTCCGGTTTTTCTTATGTTCCTAGGAGCAATTGTTTTTACACATATGTCCCCGTCTCTTTTTTATGTTCTATTTATCTACAGGAACAACCGAGCCGTCCCATTCTTCTAAAATGAAGTCTTGAATTTCTTTAGAATGCAATACATCAACTAATTTTTTGATTGATTCATTGTCTTTGTCTTTTGCATTTACTGCAATTACGTTTACGTAATCAGAGTTAGAATCTTCAATCGCAATTGAATCTTTTGTTGGGTTTAAATCGGCATCAAGTGCATAGTTGGCATTGATAACAATCGCATCACCTTCGTCGTTATTATACGTTTGTACTAACATTTCCGGAGAAACCTTCGCTTCGATTTTTACGTTTTTCGGATTTTTGTCGATATCTTTAATTTCAGCAGCTGTTTTATCTACACCCTCTTTTAGCGTAATTAAGCCATTCGCTTCAAGTAATGATAAAATACGCCCTTGCTCTGCTACTGAGTTCGAGATGATAATTGTTGCGCCATCAGGTAATTCATCTAATGATTTGTATTTCTTAGAGTAAACAGCCATTGGTTCAACGTGAATACCACCTGCACTCACGATATCATATTTAGGATTGTCTTTTAATTGCTGATCTAGGTAAGGTTGATGTTGGAAGTAGTTCGCATCAATTTCTTCGTCAGCTAAGTTTTTATTCGGTAGTACATAGTCTTGATATGTTTTAATTTCTAAATCAACGCCTTCTTTTTCAAGAAGTGGTTTCGCTTCTTCTAAAATTTCAGCGTGTGGTACGTTAGATGCACCAACAACTAATTTCGTTTCTTTATCATCGCCTTTTGAATCGTCTGAACCACATGCTGCTAAACCAAGTGCTAATGATGCTGTTAATAAACTTGCTACTAATTTTTTAGATGTTTTCATACTCGTAAATCCCCTTTTCCCTCTTATATTTATTTATAGATGACGCAAATGCGTTATCGTTTATCAATTTTTGCTGTAATCAAGTCGCCGATAAATTGGATGATGAAGACGATGACCAAAATAAGCACCGTCGCCACTAATGTCACATCCGTACGGCTACGCTGGAAGCCATCCATGAAGGCTAGATTCCCTAAGCCACCCGCGCCGATAACACCCGCCATTGCTGTGTACCCGACAAGTGCTACCGCCGTTACCGTAATACCTGAAATTAATGCTGGTAACGCCTCTGGAATTAATACCTTTGTAATAATTGTCCATGTTTTCGCACCCATTGAGCGCGCTGCTTCAATCACACCTTTATCAATTTCACGTAAGCCAATTAAAACCATACGCGCATAGAATGGGGCTGCACCAATAATCAGTGCTGGTAACGCTGCATTCGCACCAAGCATTGTGCCTAGTAGGAATTTTGTAAATGGAATTAATAAAATAATTAAAATGATGAACGGGATCGAACGGAAAATGTTCACAACCGCACCTGTTAGCCAGTTTGCTAACTTGTTTGCCCATAACTGATGTGGACTTGTTAGGAATAATACAATCCCTAATACTAAACCAATAATAAACGTTAAGATTGTTGAAATAGCGGTCATGTAAAGTGTTTCTTCTGTAGCTATCCACATTTTTTCCCAATCGACGTTCGGAAATAAATTAGTCAACATCACTAATCACCTCCGATTTGATACCCTTATTTTCTAAATATTGAATCGCAGCTGCGACATCAGCATCTGAACCAGTCAACTGGACGATTAACGTGCCGTACGGGCCACTCTTCGTCGGTGAGATATTACCGTGTACGATATTGACGTCTACCGCAAACTTGCGAATAATTTCTGTAATGACAGGTTGCTCTGTTTGATCGCCTACAAAGAATAATTTAATTAACTGTCCTTCGCGGTAATCCTCTAGCATTTGTGCAACCGATTCTTTTTGACCCGTTGACGTTGCTTGCGTCACGAAACGTTTTGTAATCGGTGCTTGTGGGTTTTGGAATACTTCAAGAACATTCCCTTGCTCAACGACCTTCCCTTTCTCCATGACCGCCACACGATGACAAATCTTACGGATAACGTGCATCTCATGCGTAATCAGCACGATTGTTAAGCCTAATTTTTCATTGATGCTCACAAGTAAGTCTAAAATCGCATCCGTTGTTTCCGGGTCAAGTGCAGAGGTTGCTTCATCACAAAGCAGCACAGTTGGATTATTAGCAAGCGCGCGGGCGATGCCGACACGCTGCTTTTGACCGCCTGATAACTGCGATGGATACGCATCATCACGTCCCTCTAGCCCAACAAGTGCAATCAATTCTTTCACACGCTTTTCACGCGCATCCTTTTTCACTCCCGCAATCTCAAGTGGAAATGCGATGTTCTCCGCTACCGTACGTGACCATAATAAATTGAAATGTTGGAATACCATGCTGATATGATGACGCGCATTGCGTAGTGCATTGCCGCGTGCCTTTGAAATATTGACATCATTGACAAGCACGTCGCCTGATGTCGGCTTTTCTAAGCCGTTAAGTAAACGAATCATCGTACTTTTTCCGGCGCCACTGTATCCGATAATGCCGAAGATTTCTCGATCCTGAATTGTTAAACTCACATTATCGACAGCCGTTAGAGAACCATTCGCTGTTTTGTATTGTTTTGAAACATTATCTAACTGAATCACTGTCATTCCACCTTGTTCTAAAACTTTTGAACTCTCTGATTATTCAAATTCCAACAATTATACTATGCTTTGTCGTCGTCCAATTTAAACTGCTAAAAAAAATAAAACCCTTCTGTTTTTTAGAGCAACAGAAGGGTTTAACGTATCGTGTCAAACCGTTCTCTCATCTCCCAAAGTAATGACTTTGCGTGAATTGGCACCATATCACATACTGCGACGGTTGCCGGGCTTCATAGGGCACTTCCCTCCACCTCTCTAAATAAGAGTAACGACATAAGTTTTTATTTTATTGTTGGTTTCTACTTTAACACTCTGATATTTTTACGTCAATGACTTATTTAAAATTTTTTCATACAAATTTGGTACGGATTGAAATGCGTATACTTTATCGCGCACTTGCCCATTCTCTGAAATTAGTAGACATGGCACACTTTCAATCTCATAATCGTATGCAATTTGTTCCATATAATTTAGATTTGCCTTCCCCATTGGGATTTGTGGCAATACCTGCTCTGTGACGTCCATCATTTTAGACGCTACTGCACATGTGCCGCACATTGGCGTATATAAATAAAAAGCCGTGACGTCATGTTTTGTACGTTCTTGCTCCCATTCTTCGCGAGACCATTCTTTCATTACATGTCATTCCTTATCGTATTAAATAGGCGGGATTCACTTGAAAATCAGCTGCTGCTAGCACGAAAGCTAAATAATTTTGCGGTGTATGCTCGACTTGCTTATACGTTCGTCGCGTGTATAAATGCTCGGCATGAGGAAAATAATGCTGCACGAGCTTTCGCGCTTTCTCACCGGACTCATCCGCATCAAAAAACACATATAAGTCACTGTCCTCATACGGTGCAAGTAGCTCCTCTAGTCGGTCCTCACTTATCGTACCATTCGTACAAATAATTTCGACCACTTCATTTAGTATGGGCAAAATGCGTAGCTTATCTTGCTTTCCTTCAACGATTAACACCTTGTCTGTCACCATTTCTGCCACCTCCACAAGCTTCCCCGTCTTCTACTTTAGTTATACCACAGCGCATGCACTCTACACAAAAAAGAACTACCCCAGTTGAGGTAGCTCTTTGTGATGCTAATATTATTCAGCGATTGCTTCTTGATATTGTTCTGCAGTTAATAAACTTTCAACGTCTGCTTCATTTGCAGGTTCAACAACGACCATCCAAGCTTGCTCGTATGGCGATTCGTTTACTAGCTCTGGAGAATCTTCTAAGTTTTCGTTTACTTCTAGAATTTTACCAGCGATTGGTAAGTATAATTCAGAAACTGTTTTTACAGATTCTACACTACCGAATGATTCGCCAGCACCGATTTCGTCGCCTACTGCTGGTAGTTCAACGAATACGATATCGCCAAGTTCTGATTGTGCAAATTCAGTAATACCGATTACTGCTTTACCATCTTCTAATTTAACCCATTCGTGATCTTCTGTGTAACGTAAATTTGTTGGAACGCTCATTGTTTATTCCCTCCGTTTATGTAATTTCATCTTTATTGTGTCACGTTTTCCGCGTGTTGACAAGGGTAATTCCGAACTTTCTAAAGGTCATACATCTTGTTACAACAGCATTTCAAGCGATTTTTGGTCGTCCATAATGGACACTATTTGTACGCTTCGACAAATTCCTGCTCTTTAAAGCCTAAAGTTACTTTTTTACCGTCCGTAGTGAGAGGACGCTTGATTAACATACCATCTGACGCTAAAAGTGCTAATTGTTCGTCTTCTGACATATCTGCAAGCTTATCTTTCAATCCTAACTCACGATATTTCATGCCAGATGTATTGAAAAATTTCTTCAATGGAAGCCCACTTAGTTCATAAAACTTGCGTAACTCATCCTTCGTCGGTGTGTCTGTCGTAATGTCATATGCCGTAAAGTCGATGCCTTCATCTTTCAACCATTTTGACGCCTTTTTACATGTCGTACATTTTGGATAATGGTAAAACTGAATCGCCATTTTGTATGCGTACCCCCTTCTCGTTTCCTCTATTGTATAGACATTTGAAAGCCTTTGCAAATACGAAAAGAAAAAGGATAGACGCACCCACTGCATCTACCCTTCTCATTATTTACATGGCCTACAGTAATATGGGAGTATTGTGTAGTTGTCTTTCGGGTAAGGCCTCTTACTTCCATACCCGAGTCACTTACACGATGAATTTTTCAGCTGCAATTAATGCTTCTGCCGCTTGGCGTTTTAAGCGAATCGTTTTCTTCGGTGCATAACGACCAAATTTACGAAGTGCTGATAGCATCATACGTTGGTTGTCACCTGATGATGAGTTCACTAGCGTATCACGCGCTTCTGCTAAGATTGTTTCAAAGGCATCTTGGCTGAAGATTTCTGTATACAATAGCTTTTGAGCCGCTTTGTCTGCACCATCGCGGTCAATCGCTTTTTGCGTACGTAATACCGCTGATTCCATCGCGAATAATTGGTTCGCGATATTGGCGATATTCACAAGAATTTCTTGCTCATCTTCTAGCTTGTTACCATATTTAAGCGCTGCTGTCCCTGCCGCAAGTAACGCCACTTTTTTCGCCATTTTCACTAAATATTTTTCTTGTGCTAATGGTTCGTCTGCGATTTCTTCTGGTACCATACCTAAGATTTCTTGCTGCAGTGCTTGCGCTTGCTCAAGAAGCGGTAATTCGCCCTTCATCGCTTTCTTCATAAATGTACCTGGAACGATTAAACGGTTGATTTCGTTTGTTCCTTCGAAAATACGGTTGATACGAGAATCGCGGTAAATACGCTCTACTTCATATTCTGCCATGTAGCCGTAACCACCGTGCAGTTGTACCGCTTCATCCGCTACATAATCAAGTACTTCTGAACCAAAGACTTTGTTGATTGAGCACTCAATCGCATACTCTGCAATCGCTTCTGCAATCTTTTTACCGTCTTTTTTCTCTTCATCACTCATTTGACCCATATTGTCCTCAAAGTACCCAACTGTACGATAAATTAATGATTCAGAGGCATAGATTTGTGCCGCCATATTCGCTAATTTTTCCTTTGTTAAGTTGAATGAAGAAATGGGTGTATTGAATTGCTTACGTTCATTAACGTATTGAATCGTAATATCTAATGCGCGTTTTGACGAGCCAATTGTACCTACGCCTAATTTGTAGCGACCAATATTTAAAATATTGAACGCGATGATGTGGCCGCGACCTACTTCACCAAGTAAGTTTTCTACTGGCACTTCTACGTCCTCTAAAATAAGCGTACGTGTAGAAGATGATTTGATCCCCATTTTCTTCTCTTCCGCACCAGTTGATACGCCTGCAAATTCACGCTCTACGATAAATGCTGTGAATTTTTCACCATCAATTTTCGCGTATACAACGAATACATCCGCAAAGCCTGAGTTTGTAATCCATTGCTTTTCACCATTTAATACATAGTGCGTACCTGCTTCATTTAAGCGCGCAGTCGTTTTCGCACCGAGTGCATCACTACCTGAGCCTGGCTCTGTTAATGCGTATGCCGCGATTAATTCACCCGTTGCAAGCTTCGGTAAATAGCGTGATTTTTGCTCATCATTACCGAATAAGACGATTGGTAAAGACCCAATTCCCACATGTGCGCCGTGTGTAATGGAGAAGCCACCAACAACAGCCATCTTCTCTGTTACAAGAGCAGATGTGATTTTATCAAGCCCTAAGCCATCGTACTCTTCTGGTACGTCTACTGCTAATAGGCCAAGATCACCCGCTTTTTTCAGTAGGTTTACTGAATGCTCGAACTCGTGATTTTCTAAATTTGGGATCAACGGGAAGACATCGTTTTTCACGTAGTCTTCTGTCGTTTTTGCAATCATTTTATGCTCATCTGTGAAATCCTCTGGCGTAAATACGCGGTTAATGTCCACGTCTTCTGTTAAAAAGCTACCACCTTTAATAATGTTTGCTGTATGTTCTGTCATCGTAAATTCCTCCCCGATTTAAATAATTCTCCCCTGTGAAAATAAGCGACAAATACGATTTATAAAACTTCGAAGACGCCCGCAGCACCCATACCGCCGCCGATACACATCGTTACGACACCGTATTTTTTGCCTTGACGTTTCAATTCATGAATCAGCTTTAATGAAAGAATCGAGCCCGTTGCGCCAAGTGGATGACCAAGTGCAATTGCACCGCCATTTACATTGACCTTCTCGATATCAATACCAAGCTCTTTTACGACTTGAATTGATTGCGAAGCAAAGGCTTCGTTGATTTCCCAAAGGTCGATATCCTCGATCTTCAAGCCCGCGATTTCAAGCGCTTTGGGAACCGCAACAATTGGCCCAATCCCCATGATTTCCGGTGGCACCCCTCCGACCGCAAATCCTAAAAATTTCGCTAATGGTGCAATGCCTTGTTCCTCTGCATATTCACGGTCCATTACAAGAACAGCCGCTGCCCCGTCAGACGTTTGTGAAGCATTCCCCGCTGTTACGCTACCCTTTACATTAAAGGCTGGACGTAGCTTCGATAATGTCTCCACTGTCGTTCCTGGACGAATCCCTTCATCCATTTTAAATTCAAAGCGTTTTTCCTGTGGCTTATTGTTGTCATCAACATAGCGCTGTACAACATCCACTGGCACGATTTGCTCGTCGAAACGACCTTCTTTAATCGCACGAATCGCATTTTCATGTGAGCGTACCGCAAAGGCATCTTGCTCCTCGCGAGATACGCTATATTTCACCGCGACATTTTCCGCTGTATGCCCCATGCTTGTGTAGTACTCAGGTGCTTCCTCTGCTAATGTCACATTTGGACGTACGACATGGCCCATCATCGGCACCATTGTCATTGATTCCGTACCACCTGCGATGATGGCTTTTGAATGCCCAAGCATAATACGCTCTGCCGCATTGGCAATCGTTTGTAGCCCTGATGAGCAGAAACGATTGACCGTTTGTGCTGGCGTCGTATCTGGAAGTCCTGCTAGCGCACCGATATTACGCGCTACATTCATGCCTTGCTCCGCTTCTGGCATCGCACAGCCGATAATTAAATCATCAATATCCCCTGTGTAGTTCGCGCGCTTTAGCGTTTCCTTTACGACTAATGCCCCTAAATCATCTGGACGAACTGTTTTTAATGACCCTTTTCCTGCTTTACCGACAGGTGTTCTGGCACCTGCAACAATTACTGCTTCACGCATAAGCGAATCCCCCTTATTATATGAAAACTAATTACGTAACGGTTTACCTTTTAAAAGCATGTGCTGCATACGTTGTTGTGTCGCCGCATTTTGTACGAGGCTAATGAATGCTTCACGCTCTAAATCCAATAAATACTGCTCATCTACAAGCGTGCCGTATGGAACAAGTCCACCTGCTAATACATACGCTAGCTTCTTCGCAATTTCTAAATCGTAAGTCGATGCAAAGCCTGAGTTTTTCAAGCCCTCCGCACCAAGTAGTAACGCCGCATAACCGGTCTCGCCAACTACTGGTACTTTTTCACGTGTAGGTGCTTGGTACCCTTCTGCTACAAGACCGATAACTGCTTGTTTCGCATCATATAGTAAGTGATCTGGATTCACGCTAATGCCGTCCGCAAAGTTAAGGAAGTTATTGTCGCGCGCTTCCTCTGCTGACATCGATGTTTTTGCTGTTGCAATCGTTTCAAACGTTTTGCTCACAATGTTTAATAAATCGATGTTCACGCCTTTTGGTAGGCCTTTTAATTGCTTCATATAAAGCTCCTTGTTACCGCCGCCGCCAGGAATGACCCCAACACCAACTTCGACAAGACCCATATATGTTTCCGCTGACGCTTGGATATGTGCTGCTGCTAAACAAACCTCTGCACCGCCACCAAGTGTCATATTGTACGGAGCTGCAACCACTGGCTTTTTGCTATATTTCATGCGCAGTGTGCCTTGTTGGAAAGCATTCACAACTGCATCTAGCTCAAATGTATTGTCATCTTCCGCTTCCATTAGAATCATCGCTAAGTTCGCGCCAACCGAGAAGTTTTTGCTCTGATTCCCAATCACTAAACCGATAAAGTCATCTGATTGGTCTAATAAATCCAGTGCGTAGTTCAGCATTTGCATTGTATCTAAGCCCAGTGCATTTGATTTTGAAGTGAATTCTAATAAAAGAACACCATCCCCGAAATCAATAACACTTGCGCCAGCATTTTTCTTTAATACGCCGTGTTGCTTTTTGTATAGTGCAAGGTCGATGGCTTTTTCATTACGTGGCACTTTCACATAGTCCGTACCGTCGAAGTAATGCAGCTCATCATCGATTGTTGTATAGAATGAATCATAGCCCTTATCAAGTAATGCATTGACGAATGCTGGAATTGTGTAGCCTTCCTTCGTCATACGCGCCACCGATTGTGTCACACCGATTGCATCCCATACTTCAAATGGTCCCTGTGTCCAGCCGAAGCCCCACTTCATCGCTTGGTCGATACCAAGAATCGAATCCGAAATCTCACCATTTAGCTCTGCTGAGTAAAGTAATGTTGGCGCAATGATGCTCCACAGTAACTCCCCTGTGCGGTCTTCTGCGTATACAAGTGATTTCACACGATTCGCCAGACCTCGTTGCTGCTTCGCCGCGGCGATTGAAGGCGTTTCCAATGCTTTGCGTGGACCATATTCAAATGTATCTAAATCAAGCTCTAAAATATCTCTGCCTTTTTTAAGGAAGAAACCTTGTCCTGATTTGGCACCAAGCCAGCCATTTTCAACCATCTTCGCTAAATAAGCCGGTACTTCAAATACCTTTTGTTCCTCGCCCGTTGTGTTGTCATACACATTGTTTGCAACGTGAATGAAGGTATCTAGTCCTACTACATCTAACGTGCGCAGTGTTGCAGACGATGGACGGCCAATTAATGGACCTGTCACCGAATCCACTTCACCTACTGAGTAGCCCTTTTCACGCATTACTTGTAGGGTAATCATGAGACCATATGTGCCGACGCGGTTACCGATAAAGTTTGGTGTGTCTTTTGCTAGCACAACCCCTTTACCGATCGCATCCTCACCAAATGCCAGCATATAATCAAGTACTGCTTGGTCTGTATATTTTGATGGAATCACTTCTAATAACTTTAAGTAGCGTGGTGGGTTAAAGAAGTGCGTTCCTAAGAAATTCTTTTGGAAATCTTCCGAGCGTCCCTCTGCCATCGCATCAATGCTAATGCCTGAAGTATTAGAAGAAACGATTGTTCCAGGTGTACGAACGGATTCAATTTTGTCATATAAAGACTTTTTGATTGCTAAGTTTTCCGTTACCACTTCAATGATCCAATCAACTTTTGACAGTTCCTTTAAATCATCCTCTAAGTTCCCTGTTTTAATGTTGTTTAGGCTTCTTTTCGTTGTGAGTGGTGCAGGTTTTTGCTTTAACAGCTTCGCCATTGCACTATCTACAAAGCGGTTACGAACAGCAGGTGATTCAAGTGTTAAGCCCGCTTTCTCTTCCTCCGCTGTTAATGAATTTGGCACAATGTCGAATAAATGCGTTTCAAAACCACAGTTTGCTAAATGCGCAGCGATACCTGAACCCATAACCCCAGAGCCGATGACCGCAACTTTTTGAATACGTCTAACCATAAAACAATTCGCCCCTTCCAATTTTGAATGAACAACCATTCATTTTTATCTAAAAAAAATATGGCCTTGAGATTTCTAAATTCATAGTAGCACGTTTTCCATTTTTTATGCAATAAAAAACGTCATTTTTGTTGAAAAAGTTTAAAATTTTCTGTTTCAATTCAATTTCCTCTTTTAATATAGTTTTTTCCTTTTCCATTTTTAAACGATTTCCAAAAAAATTAAACCAACTTACTTTCAGTAACTTATAAAACAGTGTACACTAGGATAGAAGTTATTCATTATGAGGAGGATTCAACATGCAACCAATTACAACTGTTGAACAATTTAACGAAATCATTACGATACAACCATCAGTGATCGTGAAATTTTACGCTGGCTGGTGCCCAGATTGTACACGCATGAACATGTTCATCGACCCAATCATCGAGCAATACAACCAATACACTTGGTATGAAGTAAACCGCGATGAGCTACCAGAACTAGCTGAAAAATACGAAGTAATGGGTATCCCAACACTTGCTGTATTCAAAAACGGCGAAAAAGTAGGTCACCTACACAGCGCAAACGCAAAATCTCCAGAACAAGTAACAGACTTCTTAGACGCACAAGAAGCATAATTAAAAGGAATCCCCCTTTACCGGCGGATTCCTTTTTTTAATAGTTCTTTTTTTTAGTAAATTTCGCTACAATAGAAGCAAGGTGGTGATTGGATTGGACTTACAACATGAAAACAGTCAATTAAAAGCGAAAATTGCAGAGTATGAGCTTATTTTAAGTTCGATGTCTGCACCCGTAATCGAATCATTTTTAGGAAACGTTGTACTCGTTCCACTAACAGGCATCCTCACGCTTGAGCGCATCAATAATATTGATCAGGCTATTTTTGATTATGTCGCTGAGAAGCCGTTATCTGAATGCATGGTGATTGATTTTACTGGCATCGATGTCAGTGACTTTAACTACATTGACTTGCATCTATTAACAGAGCGCTTTGAAAAGCTCAATAAAACATTAGCCATCATGGGCATTCGCGTATTGCATTCTGGTATGAATCCAGATGTTGTACGTCACTTTATTACGACGGGCTATTCATTAAAAAGCGAGTCATTTCCCTCTTTCCGTACAGCGCTACAGCAGCTCGTACGTGATGGCTATGAAAAAGCGAATGATTAAACTCAAGGCCAAATCGCAATACGATGCTTCTGTGAACGAACGCTATCAATCGTCTGCATGTGGCCCGACAGCAGTCGAGGCAATCTTACAGCATTACCTAAAGCAACCCGTTGCGATTAACTACTTATATAAAGCGCTCGGTACGACACCGATTGGTTTATTTACATGGCGCATGATTCGCCGACTTAAGCATTTACTCGGTCCAAACTGGCAAATTACACGTGTCACCAAACAAAAAGCCCTCGCTGCGATTGATGCAGGAGAGCCGATTGCACTGAAGTTCGATCGTTATTTCACACCGTTTTTCTTTAAAAAAGCACGCTATAACTATCACTGGACGGTCCTTGTTAACTATGCTGTCGAAGAGGGTCGCCTTCAGTTATTCGTACAAGATTTAGGCACGCGTAGCCGAGAAAGCCGCATCGAAAAGATTGACTATTTAGACAACGCACACGCGCTCACCTTCGTACACATTAAACCATTACTTAAAAATATTTAGCGCATGATTCGCGATTAGGCGGTATTCATGCTGATGCATTAAATCAAGCGTATCATTCGTCCACATTGGAAGTAATAACTCATCCATGCTAGCGTCGATTGGTACCGCTGTATTAATACGTGCAAGTTGTAGCGACAATTGTAGCATGTCTACGTTGTCGCTAATTTTTTGACGTTGACCCGGTTTTAATTTCGCAAGCGCAGCTAATACGCCGTCTACCGAGCCATATGTTTGGATTAACTGTAGCGCTGTTTTTGGACCAATGCCCTTCACACCCGGGTACCCATCGCTTGAATCCCCCATAAATGCTTTCACGTCTGCAAACTGCGCTGGCGAAATGCCATACTCCTCTGTAAAACGCGCCAAATTATACGGATTATATTCCGTATAACCTTTTTTCGTTAATGCAATTGTTGTATTCGGATTCACTAATTGAAGTAAGTCTTTATCGCCACTAACAACCGTAATCTGCGCATCATTTTTCCATTTTTCGACGATGGAGCCGATTAAATCATCCGCTTCCTGTCCCTTCACACCGAAGTTCTTCCAACCAATCATCTCTGACACGTCACGCGCCATATCAAATTGTGGTAGCATCTGCTCTGGGGGTGCCGTACGATTCGCTTTATAGCCGTCAAATAAATCGTTACGGAATGTGTGTGAGCCCATGTCCCAGCACACGGCCATATGTGTCGGACGGACGATATTTTGCGCGCTTAATACATGACGCGCAAAGCCCTGTACACCGTTCGTTGGTGTGCCGTCCTGTCGCGGGAAAAACTGACGCATTGGTGCCGTCGCATAAAATGAACGGAATAGTAGCGCCATACCGTCGATTAATAAAATATGTGGTTGCATTTCTTTCATTCTCCTTTAAAAAAAGCCAAGGAAGCAAATCCCCGGCTCTCTCATTAAATCACTCGAGCTACTTGAATCGTGGCTTGTAGCTCTAATTGTACATTACCACGAAGCGCTTTGCTAATCATGCAAGTCTCCTCTGCCTTCTCGGCAAAACGTTTCGCACGTTGTTGGTCGCGCTCCGACGCATTTGGCATTAGCTCAATCGTCGGCTTATGAATAATCTTCTTATACGTGAAGACGCCATTTGTTACATCAACATAGCCCTCTGACTGAAGCGTTTGCGTATTCGTCTCAATACCTGCGCGCTCTAGTAATGCAGCAAGCGTAATCATATAGCACGTCGCCGCAGCCCCTAATAGCATTTCATCTGGATTCGTCCCGATACTCGGTCCGTCCATCTCCTTTGGAATCGATACCTGCGTCTGTAAATTCCCCGCCGCAATATCTCCGACCGCATTTCGACCACCTGGCCAGCATGCTTGTAATGTAAATAAATGTTCCATTGTCATCGCTCCCTAATTCGAAAATGGATAGTACTGCTCTAGATACGGATCAAATGCATAGCGATACACATTATCCTTTTTCTCAAGCGCAATCAAATACACTTCTTGTCCCTCGTACGTATCGATTTTATTGCTGTATTCACGGTCCTTCACAATTTTACCACCTTCTGTACGCGCAATTAAGTCCTGCGCGTCCTCGACATTCACCTTTGGAATATCGCGCTCAAATACGAATGGTGCCGCGACTAATGCGGCGTATGCAATGCCGATTAACCAGTGCTTCTTACGAATATTTTGTTTCTCAATTAATGCGTAATATGCGATAAAAAAGGCCACTAACCCAATCATGACGTAGTTTGGCATGTCCCCTAAGCTGTTGATGCCGTTATAGGGCTTTCCACGAAAATAAAAATAAATAACTTCGATAAACGCTAGCACAACAAACCCTAGGAGTAGCTTTTCTCGCTTTCCTAAATTTATATCTCTTTTCAAAAAATTCACCTCTAACACCTATTTACATAAGAATCTATTCTATCATATTCTTTTCTTCAGACTTACATCATGTATTACGAAAGAAATCATCAAAAGGTTTCATGACGAAAAAAGAGCCGCGAAAAGCGACTCCTCATCGATCATCTATAATGCCTCAAGCATCTCTTTTAATTCCGTAATTTGTTCCTTCGTTAATGAAATTAACTCCGTTGTTACGTCATTTAATTCGCCAGCTTGTAGCTCCTTTAATGTTGCCTCTGCATCTTCAAGCATTAGCTCGATGTCTTCACGTTTTAAAATCGCCATGGTGTTGCTGCTACTAAAAACATATACAAAAGTATACATCTAGCTTTTTCCTGCTTCTCAGAATGCGTTCTCGGCACGTACCCCCTACTAACGTTTGTATCACTCTCCACAGGCTTCAATTCCGATGTAGCCCACCGTATTATATTCATTTAAACGGACACTAACAACTCATATTCTGTAGCTTGTTTTAAATTGATTGCAGCGTTTAAATCTCGGTCTAACACTGCATGACAGTTTACACATTCATAAACCCTATCTTTCAGTGTTAAATCTACTTTTTTATGCCCACAACAGCTACATAACTTAGAACTAGGATAAAAACGATGCACAAGGCGTAATTCAATTCCATACGCTTCACATTTCATCTGTAATTTTGTTCTAAAATGGAAGAAACCTTGTTTTGCAATCGCTTTTGATAAGTGCCTGTTTTTCATCATACCTCGAACATTTAACTCTTCTAATGTAATGAATGCTGGTTTGGTTTTTACCAATACACTCACAATGTTCTTATGATAATTTTCTCGAATATTTGCTAGACGCTGATGTAACTTTTGTACTCGACAGATTTGTTTTTGTCGATTGTTAAAGTAGCAGTTTTCACCTGCCTTTTTATATTTATTTTGTTCATAACTTCTGCTCAATTTCCGTTGAGCTTGTTTTAGCCGTTTTTCAAGTTTTCTTATTTTATCTGTTTTATTGATATTTTCATAAACCTTACCGTTGCTCATAATGGCAAAATCTTTGATTCCTAAATCAATACCGATACCTTCTGATTCAGGTGTTTGCTTATCACATTCAGGAACTTCACATAAGACCGAGATATAGAATCTGTCTGCTTTTTGTGATACTGTTCCACTTTTAATGATTGCATTTTGCGGTAAGTAACGAAACTCTTTTAGTGTTACCCACCCAATTGTAGGAATCTTAATTTGGTGGCGCTTTACTTTAAAATCGGTCTGATTATTCTTAGGAAAATAAGCTTTTACATCTTGTCTTGCTTTTTTTTTAAAACGAGGATGGTTACTTAATCCTTTAAAGAAGTTTTTATAGGCACGTTCAGCGTTCATAATCGCTTGCTTAACCGCCTTGCTTGATACCGTTTTAATCCACAAGTCTTGTTGGTTCTGTTTCGTGTGAACGTTGTTTAACCACTTAGAAAAATCGTAACCACTCATGAACTTTCTGTCTTCCTCATAATTCACACGATTCGTTGCAATGTACATGTTGTAGACATAGCGACAAACACCAAAGGTTCTGATGAGTTTTTCACGTTGTGCTTTAGTTGGTTTAATCTCTAATTTGTATACACGTTTCACAACTTATCATCCTTTTGTATTTTTTGTTTGTACGTGCGTAAGCCATAAACACCTATTGATGCTTTTATCCACATTTGTTAATGTTTTTGTTTACTGTTCAATCGCTCCTTTAAAGGTAATGTACATAGTGTACCATATTTAACAGCGCACATGCTTTCGTTTGAATCCAATGCGCCCTTTTTCTACTTCTTTTTCAATCGCACTAAGCGGCTCTAAAAATGTGCTTTTCTTGCCGTCTTTTTTTAGCTCGACCGACCCGACCTCTTTTGCGACCGCTAGTGCCTTTTCATGCAGTGGCTTATACGAAATGCCGACCGTCTTAATGAAGTTATTCATCGCAGACCTCGCCTGATTCGGTGCCTCATGAATCGTTTCCTTCGCAACATCTAATAGCACAGAAATCTTCGCCGCATCAAATGTCTCGTCCTTACGATTACCGAGCATCCAGCAATAGCAGCTCCACCCCGCAGACATACGCAGCGCATCCTCACTATGAATCCAGCGATTGGCCACCTCTTCTGCAATATCCGCCTCAGCCAACGTTACCGCTACGACATAGTCCGCCAGCATATTAAAATACGCGCCGTCCATCCAGCGCTCATAATCGGCGGCTGTCATATTATTTGGCTCTGCAATCATGCCCGCAAAATACATCGCATCGTAATTTTTCGTATCATATAACTCGTCTGCAAGTGTTTGATTGAGCCCCGTCTTTTTTAAAATCGGCTTCATCTTGCCCGTTGCGGTACCAAAAAGCGGCTCACGTGCACCACTTGCTAGATAGGATTTTTTCGTACGCTCCGTCCCTAATGCTTCTAACTCTGCTAATACGTCTACTGCATTCATGTCAGCACATCCTTCTTTAGTCGATACATTCATTATGAAGGCTATGAAAAAATGACGCAACAAACACTCAGAAATCACCCATCACCTCAGAAAGCGCCTTTTCGATACGACATATCTTTAAATATGTGTCAGCTGCATGTGAATAGGGCTAGAAAAAGGCTAATCATCTGATGTCACGATGAATTTTCGCAAATAACTACAAAAGTCGTGGCGATAGTTATCAAAGCTTTTCCTATTCATTCGCCAAAATTAGCACAAAAACACCCCGTAGACACCCGAAATCGACCCATTTTGATGCATTTCGGGGCCCCCGAATGCTTATTTCAATTGAAAACGTCAAAAAATTCCGGCTGGCTGTCGTTTTTTAAATAAATGACAGCAAGCTGCGCTGATCACGCCATAAACGCGTCAAAATCACCCCTCGGGGAAGCCGAAACGACCCTTTTTAGGCAATTTCCGGCTAAAATCATCCTTTTTCACAGCTCATTTTTAGTAAGTATTTACGCTATGACGCGTAAATAAATTTTTTCCTTGACCGATGATGCACGATAATTAGGAAATCTTCTTTTTTTCATATGTAAATAGCCGTGCTTTGACACTTATTTATAATTATGTTGTAGCCAAAACACGCTCCTTGGGCTTTTCGTTAAATGCTAATCAATCATTTTATATGAAAAATCTCCTCGGCGCCATCGTTTTGAAATTTAAAACTGTGCAACTACTCGCTAGAAATGATACTATTTAGGATGTGAAAAATTTTATCGAGTACTATAGATACAAGGAGCATACGCAATGAATAATCAAGATAACTTTTGGCAAGAACTACCGAAGCCATTTTTTATATTAGCACCAATGGAAGATGTAACGGACGTTGTGTTCCGTCACGTCGTAAGTGAAGCTGGACGTCCTGATGTCTTCTTCACTGAATTTACAAATACAGAGAGCTTCTGCCACCCTGAAGGCATTTACAGCGTGCGCGGTCGCCTAACATTTACGGAAGACGAGCAACCACTTGTGGCACACATTTGGGGCAACAAGCCCGAAATGTTTAAAGAAATGGCAATCGGCATGAAAGAAATGGGCTTCCGTGGCGTCGATATCAACATGGGCTGCCCTGTTGCGAACGTAGCTTCACGCGGTAAAGGCTCTGGCCTAATCAACCACCCAGAAAATGCTGCTGAAATCATTCAAGCCGCAAAAGAAGGCGGATTACCAATCAGCGTCAAAACACGCTTAGGCTACACAGACGTGAATGAATGGCGCGAATGGTTAACACATATTTTAAAACAAGATATCGCAAACCTAACCATCCACCTACGCACACGTAAAGAAATGAGTAAAGTCGATGCCCACTGGGAATTGATTCCTGAAATCAAACAACTACGTGATGAAATCGCACCAAACACATTACTAACAATTAACGGCGACATTCCAAACCGCCAAGTCGGCCAAGAACTAGCGGACAAATACGGCATCGACGGCGTTATGATCGGCCGCGGTATCTTCACAAACCCCTTCGCCTTCTCAGAAGACCCACGCGAACGCAGCGTTGAAGAATACCTAAACCTACTATTATTACAATTAGAGCTATACGAAAAATATGCAGACGAAACAAAACGCCCATACAACCACCTACACCGCTTCTTTAAAATCTATGTACGTGGCTTCGGCGGCGCAGCAGAATTACGCAATGCTCTCATGAACACAAAATCTGTGGAAGAATCACGCGGTATGGTCAATGACGTACTTGCGAAGTTGAAAGCAGAAGAAGTGAAATAGAGAGATAGAGCTTCCTTTTCTAGGAAGCTTTTTCTTTTGCATCATCAAAATCTTTTTACTTATTATATTTCCTTTTTTATACATTAGTTATATACTACTAAATAGAAAGGAGTAATTTTATGTTAGCTGAAATTCATGGGAAAATTAGTCGACAAGGGCGTAATTTAAGTGACCGCTTAGAAGACAATTTAACTGGTAATGTCTTCGGTGCTCTCCGCTATTTGCCCTTTAGTAAAGGATTAGGTCATATTTTGAAACAAACGCTAAAATCAAACGCAGCACTCCTCGAAAATTTAGAGGATGACTGGGCTCCTTATATTCGTTTCTGGCCCTATCATGCCGAAGGAGAAATTGATATTTTAATTCATTTCCCTGCATGTATCATTGGCATTGAAGTGAAGCTTTTTAGTGGATTAAGCTCGGTGGACGAATCTACTGATGCTGAAATAAGTTGTAATCAATTATCTCGTGAGGCACGAATTCTACATTCATTAGCACCTGAAAAAGAAAAGCTATTGATTTTCCTTGCCCCGGACTCCTTATGCAAAAATGTAGATGCACCTATTTTATCCACTGTAGCATTTGAAAAAATAAGTTGGGAGGACTTCCTTCAAGCCACACAAACAATACAAGCTGAAAATCCTTATATGACAACACTTCTTACAGATATTACACAACTTTTAATACGCAAAGGTTTTGAGCGCTTTAAAACGATGAAGATAGCTACACCTATCGTTCATGCGTCAGATTATTTTTCATTCAAAAATCCAAGCGTACATTTTAGAATTCAAACAACGCCTATTGAAAAGGAGTATTTTTATGACTTCAACAAATATTTATAATGCATTTTACGTCGTTAAAAAAACGTATGATAACATCCATAAGTTAATGGAATATTGCGCTGCAAATGGGCAAACAGAAAGCCATTACGTACAAGCTGTTCCTAAATTTTTACGCTATAAATCAGATAATGATGTACAGGGCTGGTTTATTAAAAACTTCATTATGCTGTTCCAAGATGTTCAGGACCCAGAACTTGAAAATGGGTGGCGTAACGGTTCTGTTTATATACTTGAAATCGAATTATATGATGAAGAATGCACAGACCTTCCCCTAGTGTACCTTTCAAAATATGATTATAAAGATATTGAAAACTGGTCAGCTGGTTGTAGTCCAACAAACCATTGGCGTTTTTCAGATCCACGCCACAATCATGATGCCCTACATATAAAAGAAAAAGATGACTATTTGTACGCTACCGCGAAAAACATGGAAACATGTGACCAAAGTTACTGGGGACTGCGCACGATTAGAAGCACCCATTTTTCATTACTAGACCTTGCAAGTAATAATGCAATCGAGAAAGTATTTGGTGGATTTGAAAAACTGGACAAAAAAGAAGCATTATAAAATAAAACCCCTGTAGGAGATGAATTCCTACAGGGGTTTAGATTGAAAAAGCGCCAAAACCCTTTTATATCAAGGATTTTGACACTCTATGAAACCGTATGATTTCGTCTTATGGAGACGGCGGGAGTCGAACCCGCGTCCAGAAACTCCAGTACTTAAGCCACTACGTGTGTAGTCTATCTACTTACGTTTCGCACTGCATTATGCCGACAGACAGGCGTCTTGAGCGCTAACCTACTAATCTCTTCTTACAGACTCAGGTTGCACCTGTAAGCGTATCCCACTAAAGTTGGGCCTCAGTCACTACTACATGGGCGATAGAGCGGTGAGGCAGTTGCAGAACTAGGCTGCAGCTAATTGATTGTTTGTTTTGCCAGTTATTATATAACTTCCGTTGGTAACGAAGCCGAGGCCTCCGACACGCGACTTAAGCCCAGACATCCCTGTCGAATCCGTAACGTCCCCCTATTCACTATGACAAAGAGCATGGAGCCACATGAGCTCGTACTAGCTGTCTGAATTGGGTAAGTTCGGAAATCGCGCGGTGGCGATAAACGAGACTGGCTTAAATCTAGTACTATTATAGCGCAATACTGTGGACGTCGCAACTAAAAGACCTGGACATAAGACAAAAAAGGCACGGCACAGTTATCATGCCTTGCCCTTTTCATATCACGCGACGATTAATTAATCGTTGTCGTTATCGTCATCTTGATCATCATCGTCATCTTGATCATCGTCGTCATCTTGATCATCGTCGTCATCTTGATCATCGTCGTCATCTTGGTCTTTATCTTCGTCGTCCTGATCGTCGTCATCGTCACAGTCCGCTTTTTTAGGTTTGTCATGTTTTTTATCAAGCTGTTTTTTTACGTCTTTCAAAGCTTCTTGTAGTTTTTCCATATCCGCCTTGATTTGCGCTTCTAGCTGTGTGATTTGTGCTAGTAGTGCTGTGTATTCTTCTTTTGTTAAGGCATCTTTTTTGTTAAGTGCTTTTAAATGCTTTTTAACTGCTTTTGCTTCGTTTAATTTTTTATTTAATTGGCCTTTATAGCTGTGATATTTCTTGTTGGCTTTTGCTTTTGTGACAGCTTTTTTCGGTTGGCCTTTTTTATCTACTTTAAAATAATCATTTGCAGATTTTTTCACTTTTTTCGCATCTGATGATACGGCTGTTGTTTTTTTAGCGATTGATTTGCCTGCTTTTGATTTTACTTTTACTACTTTTTTTGTTTGGTGTTTTGCTTCTTGTGCATTTGCTGATGTTGCAGCACTGAATGTTAACGCTACAGCTGTCACAGCGACGATTGCTTTTTTCATTTTGTATAATCCCCTAACAAATTTTAAGTTACTCAAGACGTTTTGCACTGAGTAATCGTAGTATACGAGGGATTTTTTACAGAAGTATATCAAAAAGATATAAAACTTATTACTTAAAATAGGCAAAATGACAATTACATGTTATTTATTAAATTTAAAATGACAAAAGAATCATTTATTCATAAAGATAAATACAATTACCCAGCTAACTTTTAGGTGATTTCATTTAAAAATAAAAAAGAAACCATACATCATCGTATGATTTCTTTTTGAAATTAACGCGCGCGGTCTTTCATTGCACGTGCAATGTCTCGTTTTGCGTCTTTTTTCTTCAGGTCCTGGCGCTTATCGTAATTTTTCTTACCTTTACCAAGGCCGATTAAAAGTTTGGCGTAACCATCTTTAATATACATTTTAAGCGGTACGATTGTGTAACCGTCGCGTTTAATGTCGTAATTAAGCTGTTGGATTTGGCGTTTATGCAGTAAAAGCTTACGTGTACGAATTGGGTCATGGTTGAAGATGTTCCCTTGTTCATACGGGCTAATGTGCATATTGGATACCCACGCCTCACCGTTACGAATTTGAATATACGAGTCTTTTAGCTGCACTTTACCTTTACGAATCGATTTGATTTCTGTACCATCTAGCACTAGGCCCGCTTCGATTGTATCCTCGATAAAGTAGTCATGGCTCGCTTTTTTATTTTGTGCGATTGCATTACCTTTTCCCTTTGGCATGTGGCATCACCTCAATAATTTCTTATTTTCGTTTGCCGTGGTCTTTCTTTTGAGAAGCTTTTGCCATTGCATCGTAGAAGCTGCCGCCTTTACGTGGCTTACCGCCGCCCTCACCGCCGCGTTTGCGGTCTTGTTTGCGTGTACGGCCGTTTACTTTCGGGCCGCTTGGCGTACGTTTGCTACCGTCTTTACCACCGCGTTTGAATTCTTTATCTTTGTCTTTCCCTTTGATGACACGAGGGCCACCTGTACGACGACGTGGTTGTGGCTCTGGCATATCTGTAATGATAAAGTCCACTGCCGCTTCGTCTACATTGACGTTGAATACTTTGATTTTCACACGATCACCGATACGGAACTGGCGCGCCGTACGTTCACCGCGCATCGTCATTGAGCTTTCATCAAAGTTGTAGTAGTCATCTGTTAAGTTGCTAATGTGTACAAGACCTTCAATTGTGTTATCAAGCTCGATAAACATACCGAAGTTCGTTACTGAACCTACGATACCTTCAAATTCTCGACCCACTTTATCAGCCATGTATTGTGCTTTCTTGATTGCTTCTGTATCACGTTCTGCATCAATGGCACGACGTTCACGAGAAGATGTATGCGTCGAGATTTCGTCCATATGCGCGCCCCAATAAGACGTTGTTTTTGGTGATTTGTCACCTTCAATTAAGTACGTGCGGATTAAACGGTGCACGATTAAGTCAGGATAACGACGGATTGGCGACGTAAAGTGTGTGTAGTACGGCGCCGCTAAGCCGAAGTGACCAAGACATTCTGGGCTATATTTCGCTTGTTGCATTGAGCGTAGCATCATTGTTGAGATTACTGGATATTCTGGTTTACCCTCAACTGATTTTAAGATACCTTGTAGCGCGCTTGGATCGATTGAATCTGTCGCACCTTTTACAGTAATACCGAAGTTTGTAATGAACTCGAAGAAACGTTGTAGACGCTCTGGAGATGGGTCTTCGTGAATACGGTAAATGAATGGTAATTCCATTTTACAAACATGCTCTGCTACTGTTTCGTTCGCTGCAAGCATGAAGTCTTCAATCATTTTTTCAGCGATGGTACGTTCACGGACAACGATGTCTACAGGCCAGCCGTTTTCATCAACAACCACTTGAGATTCTTTTAAATCGAAGTCTACTGCACCACGTGCGTCACGACGATTACGAAGAATAGTTGATAATTCTTTCATTGTTTCAAACATTGGGACAAGCTCTTTGTAACGCTCGATTAATGCTTCGTCTTTGTGTTCTAAAATTTTGTAAACATCTGAGTATGTCATACGTTCGTTTGTGCGGATGACACTTTGGAAAATATCATGTTCCACCACTTTACCTTCTGGGCTAATGACCATTTCACAAGATAATACAAGACGGTCTACTTGTGGGTTTAATGAACAAATACCATTTGATAAACGGTGTGGAATCATTGGGATTACGCGATCTGTTAAGTACACAGAAGTCGCACGCTCATATGCTTCCTTATCTAAAATCGAATCAAGTGTCACATAGTAGCTGACGTCTGCAATGTGAACCGTTAATTTGTAGTTCCCGTTGTCTAATTTCACAACACCTACTGCATCATCTAAGTCTTTTGCAGATTCGCCATCAATTGTTACGACCATATCCTCGCGGCAATCGCGGCGTCCTATGCGGTCCTCATCTGAAATTTCGTCTGGCACTTGTTGGGCGGCCTCTACGACTTCTTCAGGGAATTCTACGTCGATATTATGCTTATGGATGATTGATAAAATATCTACACCTGGGTCATTTTTATGACCTAAGATTTGTGTAATCATACCAGATGCAGAGCGTTTTTCGTCTGGCCATTTTGTAATTTCAACAACAACTTTATGCCCGTCAACAGCGCCTAATGTGTGGCCTTGACCGATGAAAATATCTGTACCAAAACGTTTGTCATCTGGCAGTACGAAACCGAAGTTTTTATTCGCTTGGAATTCACCAACGATACGTGATGTCCCACGTTCTACAACCTCGATAATTTGACCTTCACGACGTTCACCTGTTGAGTCAGAAGATACTTTCACGATGACTGTATCACCGTTTAAAGCGCCACCTTTCATTGTTGGTGGAATGAATACATCATCTAAGCCTGCTTCTTCTGGTGCTACGAAGCCAAAGCCTTTTGCATGGCCGATAAAGCGACCTTGGAATGTGTTCATACGTTCAGGTGTACCGTATTTGTCATTGCTGCCGCGTACGATTGTACCTGCTTCTTCTAATTTCACTAATACTTTTACTAGGTCTCTGAAGTCATCTGCCTCTGTAAGTCCTAAGTTTTCTTCTATCTCCGCCACCGTTAGCGGTTTAATTTCTGGTTCTGTGAGTAACGCAAGTGTGCGTTGTTCTAAATTACTCAAATGTTTTCCTCCTACGTTTTCTGACGATTATTCCTGCCAATCTAATGTATTTAGAAATGCTAAAATATCCTCATGTAATTGTTTTTTCTCTTTATCTAACGTAATGACATGGCCTGATTCCTCATACCATTTTATGTGTTTGTCAATTGACTCTACTGTATCATAAATAATCTGCGCTGACTTCGGATTTATGACATCGTCTAATCGTCCTTGTACAACAAAGATCGGTGCATACACTTCATCTACGTGACTGCGCACATCTTGAATCAGTTCAGGAAGTTTTGGCAATGAGGGCATTCCTTCACGCTTAATGTCTTCCTTTAGCGCTACTCGTTGCTCTTCAGTATATCCAAATGCGCGACTAAAATCGTTCGCATATTTTAAAATGCCGCTAAACATTGTGTCGGTTGTACGCATCGTCATCGGCGCACACATCGTCACAATGCCTTTTAGCGGTTTTGTATAACCTAAACGAAGAGAAAAGACGCCGCCAAGCGATAGGCCCGCTACAGCAATTTCTGAGTAACCAGCTTCCACTAGCTCCTCATACGCCCTTTCAACATCCTGCCACCAATCTTTTGGTCCAGTTTGAATAAGCTCCTTAGGTGATACACCATGGCCCTTATAATGCGGAGCTTTAACGGTATATCCTTCCTTTTCTAGAAAGCGCCCTAAAATACGCACATCCGCTGAACTCCCTGTAAATCCGTGTAGTAATAATACTGCTCGTTTCCCAGCCTCAAAAAAGAATGGCTCTGGCAAAGATACCTTCACTTCAAAAACCTCCTGATGTGTCATTCGTTGATAAATATGTCTTTCTCTATTATATCCTTAATAAATATAAAATGCCTAACCTTTTGGTGGTTAGGCATCAATCGTTTATTAGAATTTTGCAATTAAAATTGCTACCACGAAAAATAATACTGAAAGGACCATTGTTACGCGGTGTAAAACAAGTTCAACACCACGCGCTTTTGACTTACCAAATAGCTGCTCAGCACCACCTGAAATGGCGCCTGAAAGACCAGCACTTTTTGGTTCCTGCATTAATACTGTCGCAATAATTAACACTGATAAAACGATTAATGAGATTAGTAAAAATGTATGCATCATGCCACCTCCTGCTCATCTACATCACAACTTTGCCTATTTTATCATAGACCCAGCAAGCAATGCATAATTTAAACGTAATCATACATAATGCCATTTTAACATGAATACGTGCAACTATATAGCAAAAAACGGTATTTTTTTAAATCCACATAATGAAAAAAGGAATTGCGCCTAAGCACAATTCCTCTTTCACTCACTCAATTATTTGTTTAAATTATAGAATGATTTAAGACCTTCGTATTTTGCAACGCTTTCTAATTCGTCTTCGATACGTAGTAATTGGTTATATTTTGCTACACGGTCTGTACGAGATGGTGCACCTGTTTTGATTTGACCAGCGTTTGTCGCAACGGCGATATCCGCAATTGTTACGTCTTCTGATTCACCAGAACGGTGTGAGATAACAGCAGTGTAACCTGCGCGTTTTGCCATTTCGATAGCGTCTAATGTTTCAGTTAATGTACCGATTTGGTTTACTTTAACTAAAATTGAGTTACCAACGCCTTCTTCAATACCGCGAGATAATTTTTCTGTGTTTGTTACGAATAAATCGTCACCTACTAATTGTACGCGGTCGCCGATTTTTTCAGTTAATAATTTATGACCAGCCCAGTCATTTTCGTCAAGACCATCTTCAATTGAGATGATTGGGTATTTAGAAGTTAATTCTTCGTACCAAGCAACCATTTCCTCAGAAGTTTTCGCAACGCCTTCACCATCTAAGTGATATAGTTTGTCGTCGTCGTTGTAAAGTTCAGAAGAGGCAACATCCATTGCAAGCATTACTTCTTCGCCTGGTTTGTAACCAGCGCGTTCAATTGCTGTAACAATTGTTGATAATGCTTCTTCGTTTGATGTTAAGTTTGGTGCGAAACCACCTTCATCACCTACAGCAGTGTTGTGGCCTGACTCTTTTAATACCGCTTTTAAAGAGTGGAAGATTTCAGTACCCATGCGTAATGCGTGGCGGAAGTTTTCAGCGCCTACTGGCATTACCATGAATTCTTGGATGTCCACGTTGTTATCAGCGTGTTCACCACCGTTTAAGATGTTCATCATTGGTACAGGTAATTGTTTCGCGTTTACGCCACCGATATATTGGTAAAGTGGTAAACCTAAGTAGTTCGCACCTGCGTGCGCTACTGCTAATGATACGCCTAGGATTGCGTTTGCGCCTAGTGCACCTTTATTTGCAGTGCCATCAAGCTCGATCATTTTGTTATCAACTGATACTTGATCTAGCACTGAAAATTCACCGATTAATGCAGGAGCGATAATGCTGTTCACGTTATCAACGGCTTTTAATACACCTTTACCTAAGTAGCGAGATTTGTCACCATCGCGTAATTCTACAGCTTCATATTCACCAGTTGATGCACCAGATGGTACGATTGCGCGACCATAAGCGCCTGCTTCTGTGAATACTTCAACTTCTACTGTTGGGTTACCGCGTGAATCTAATACTTCGCGAGCTAATACGTTTGTAATAATTGACATTGTTTGAACTCTCCTCGGTTTGTGAAATTAGTTTTAATCGAATAATGGTTTACCTGTCATTTCGGCAGGTTGTGCAACATCTAACAATTTAAGCATCGTTGGCGCTAAATCCGCTAAGATACCATCATGCATAGTGATGCCCTCTTTTGTAACAATTACTGGTACTGGGTTTGTTGTATGTGCTGTCATCGGGTTCCCTTCAAGCGTCACGACTTCATCAGAGTTACCATGGTCTGCTGTAATAATCGCATGACCACCTTTTGCTAAGATTGCGTCTACAACATCACCTAAACATTCATCGACCGCTTCGATTGCCTTAATCGTTGGCTCTAGCATACCGCTATGACCAACCATATCAGGGTTCGCGAAGTTTAAGATAATCGCGTCTACTTTGTCGCCGTTAATTTCTGCAACAAGTGCATCACGCACCTCGTAGGCACTCATCTCAGGTTTTAAATCATATGTCGCAACTTTTGGTGAGTTGATTAAAATACGATTTTCGCCGTCGAATGTATCCTCACGTCCACCGCTCATAAAGAACGTCACATGTGGGTATTTTTCTGTTTCTGCGATACGTAATTGACGTAATTTCGCATCTGATAACACTTCGCCGATTGTATTTTTTAAATCGTCGTCGTGGAAGGCGATATCACCGATTACACTTTCACTATATTTCTTAAAGCAAACAAATTCAAGGTTTTTTGGTTGTTTTTCTGAAATTTCAAAACCATCGAACTTCGGATTTGTGATAGCTGTTGATAATTGGATTGCACGGTCTGGACGGAAATTGAAGAAAATAACCGCGTCATTATCATGAATTTTTGCAACAGGTTGCCCGTCTTCTTCAACAACAAATGGGATGACAAACTCATCTGTTACACCCTGCTCATAAGAAGCCGCAAGACCAACGCCTGCTGATGGTTGCATTGGGCCTTCGCCTTCTACAACGGCATCAAATGCTAATTTTACACGATCCCAGCGTTTATCACGGTCCATCGCATAGTAGCGTCCGCTAACTGATGCGATTTTACCGATGCCGATTTCTGCAATTTGTTTTTCTGTTTCCGCAAGATACTGTGGTGCTGTTTTCGGACCCACATCACGACCATCTAAAAATGCGTGAATATACGCCTCCTCAAGACCTTGCTGTTTTGCTAGTTTTAACAGCGCAAATAAATGCTCATAATGGCTGTGTACACCGCCATCTGAAAGTAATCCTAAGAAATGCAACTTCGAATTATTTTCCTTCACATGGTTGATTGCTTTTAGAAGCACCTCATTTTCAAAGAAATCACCGTCTTTAATCGACTTATCGATACGTGTTAAGCTCTGATACACGATACGACCTGCGCCAATATTTAAGTGACCTACTTCGGAGTTCCCCATTTGACCGGCCGGAAGACCAACTTCCTCGCCTGACGCAAGTAACTGCGCATGTGGGAATTGTTTGTAGTAGCGATCAAAATTTGGCTTATTTGCTTGTGCTACTGCATTACCGAAAACTTCTTTACGACAGCCGAAGCCATCTAAAATGATTAGTGCTACTGGTGTATTAGGCATTTGCCCCCGCCTCCAATAATTTTAAGTATGAATCTACTTCTAGGCTGGCACCGCCGACTAAGGCGCCGTCAATATGTTCCATCGATAACAGCTCTTCAACATTCGCTGGTTTTACAGAACCACCGTATTGAATACGTGTTTTTTCAGCCACTTCTGCACCGATTTCCTCAGCGATTGCATGACGCACCTCGCCGCATACTTCATTTGCATCGGCTGCTGTTGCTGTTTTACCTGTACCGATAGCCCAGATTGGCTCATACGCGATAACCGCTTGTGCCACTTGCTCACTTGATAAATCTTTAATTGCCGCTTTTACTTGTGAAGAAACTTTTGAAACCGTTTGACCCGCTTCACGTTCCTCTAAAGTTTCACCCACACAGATGATTGGCACTAAATTATGTGCAAATGCTGCATGTGCTTTTTTATTAACGGCTTCATCTGTCTCGTTGAAATATTCACGACGCTCAGAATGACCTAACACAACGTATTGCACGTGAATATCTGCTAGTTGCGTCGGGCTGATTTCACCAGTAAATGCACCCTCTGTTTCAAAGTGCATATTTTGTGCGCCGATGGCTAAATCTGTTCCTTTTGCAGCTTCAACTAACGTTGGTAAAAAGAGCGCAGGTGCACAAACAACTGCCTCTACTTTATCATTCGCAGGTACTTGTGATTTGACTTGCTCCACAAAATCTACAGCCTCAGAAAGTGTTTTGTACATTTTCCAGTTGCCAGCAATAATTGGTTTACGCATGTTTCAATCATCCTCCAAATATAGTTTATTTATCGTTTAACGCGACAACGCCTGGAAGCTCTTTGCCTTCCATGAATTCAAGTGAAGCACCGCCACCAGTTGATACATGTGACATTTTTTCTGCAACACCGAATTTTTCAACCGCAGCAGCTGAGTCGCCACCGCCGATTACTGTATAGCCTTCTGTTTCTGCCATCGCATTGGCTACGGCTTTTGTACCGTTTGCGAAAGCATCCATTTCAAATACACCCATTGGGCCATTCCAAATGATTAATTTTGAATTTTTAATAACGTCCGCATAGATTTCAGCCGTTTTTGGACCAATATCTAATCCCATATAATCTGCAGGAATTTTATCGATATCCACTACTTTTGTATTGGCATCTTTTGAAAACTCGTCCGCTACAACTGCATCGACAGGCATATAGAAGTTTACGCCTTTGTCTTCTGCTTTTTTGATAAATGATTTTGCTAAGTCAATTTTGTCTTCTTCAAGAAGAGATGTCCCAACTTCGTGACCTTGTGCCTTTGTGAATGTGTAAGACAATCCGCCACCGATAATTAAGTTATCCACTTTTTCTAACAGGTGGTTAATCACGTCGATTTTATCTTTTACTTTAGCGCCACCGATGATCGCTGTGAATGGACGCTCAGGATCTGCTAGTGCTTTCCCTAAAACATCTAATTCTTTTTGCATTAAGAAGCCTGATACAGCAGGTAAAAATTCTGCGATACCTGCTGTTGTTGCGTGTGCACGGTGAGCGGCACCAAAGGCGTCATTCACATAGACATCTGCAAGCTCCGCAAATTGTTTTGCAAGTGCTGGATCATTTTTTTCCTCACCAGCGTGGAAACGTACATTTTCAAGTAATACGATGTCGCCATCTTCCATAGCTGCGACAACCGCTTTCACGTTTTCACCTACAGATTCGTCTAACTTCTTCACTGGCTTACCTAGCAATTCTGCTAAACGCTCGCCTGCTGCTGTTAAACGAAGCTCTTCTTTTACTTCACCTTTTGGACGGCCTAGGTGACTTGATAAAATCACTTTGGCACCTTCATCGACTAAATATTGGATTGTTGGTAATGCTGCGCGAATACGTGTGTCATCTGTTACTTTTCCATCTTCCATTGGCACATTAAAGTCCACACGTACAAATACGCGTTTACCTTTCACATCAATATCTTTTACCGATTTTTTCTCATTCATCTACAGAATGCCTCCCTTTAGCGCGTGTAAAACGCTTACTTGCTATCAATAAAAAAGGAGAAGTAACCGTCTCGCTCTTCTCCTCTTTTTTCAAACTCATTATATACGCTAACTACTTAAAAGGCTAATTATTTTTTCAAAATAAAGATTTCTTTTAAAAACGAGCGTTTCGTATTCAATTATTAGAATCCTTGGTTTGCAACATATTCAGCAAGGTCTACAACACGAGTTGAGTAACCTGTTTCGTTATCGTACCAAGCAAGTACTTTCACTAAGTTGTCTTCAAGAACCATTGTTGATAATGCGTCAACTGTTGAAGAAGAAGTGTTACCGTTGTAATCAATTGATACAAGTGGTTCTTCAGAATAAGAAAGTTTACCCGCAAGTGATCCTTCTTCAGATGCTGCTTTGAATGCGGCATTTAATTCTTCAACTGTTACGTTTTGATCTAACTCAGCTACTAAGTCAACAAGTGATACGTTTGGTGTTGGTACGCGGATTGCCATCCCATCTAATTTACCTTCAAGTTGAGGTAAAACTTTTGCTACTGCTGATGCTGCACCTGTAGTTGTTGGGATGCTAGACATAGCAGCTGCACGCGCACGACGGTAATCTTTGTGTGGAAGGTCTAAGATTTTTTGGTCATTTGTGTATGAGTGAACTGTTGTCATCATACCGCGTTTGATACCGAATTTTTCGTCTAACACTTTCGCTACTGGCGCTAAGCAGTTTGTTGTACAAGATGCGTTAGAGAATACGATATCTTCGTCTTTGTTGTATGTTTCTTCGTTAACACCCATTACGAATGTTGGCATATTTTTACCTGGAGCAGACACGATAACTTTTTTAGCACCTGCATCAACGTGTTTTTTCGCATCGTCATAGTTTGTGAAGCGACCAGTTGATTCAACTACGATATCAACGTCTAATTCACCCCATGGTAATTTCGCTGGGTCTGTTTCTGCGTATACACGAACTTTTTTGCCATTAACAAGTAAGTTTTCGCCTTCGTAAGATACGTCAGCGTCTAATTTACCGTGTACTGAATCGTATTTTAAAAGATGTGCTAACATTGCTGAGTCCGTTAAGTCATTTACTGCGACAATTTCGATGTCCTCGCGTTGTAATGCTGTGCGGAATACTAATCGTCCAATACGTCCAAATCCGTTGATTGCTAATTTAAAAGTCATGTCTATTTCCTCCAATAGTATAATTAATTAAATTTCTTCTCGAATTATTTTTAACATTTCCTGTGCAGCAGATAAATCTGTGATGAAGTTTGTTTGTTCTGGTGCATTTGTAAAGTACGCTAAAATCGCTTTGGCTTTTGAAGCACCACCCGCTAAGGCGATAACAGTGGGACATTTTTTGACCTGCTCTAGTTGTAGGCCAACTGTCCGGATGCGCTGTACAGCTTTCCCTGTTTCATCAAAGTAATAACCAAATGCCTCGCCGATCGCACCATGCTCTCGTAACTTCTCTACTTCATCAGAGGTAGAATTACGACGCCATGCCATCTCGTCGGCAGAACCAACACCGTGAACGACGATATCTGTGCGATCATATAAATCGAGCATGTCCTTTACAATAGGTTCGTGAATCATCGCATTATATGCGGCTTCACTTAGATGCTCTGGTAAGTACAATGTGCGATACTCATTGCCAGTATTGTTCGCAAACTCTGCGGCAATCGTATTCGCTTGCATCTTCACATCAACACCCATGCCTCCACGCGCTGCAATAAATGTCGCACCGTGTATCTTCGAAGCTGTCGACAACTGTTCACCTACCGCCGCAACCGTACTACCACCTGTAACGGCGATAATATCACCTTGCTTCGCTTCACGTTTTAAAAGATTCGCCGCTTCGACGCCCATCATTGCCTTCACTGAAGGTTCCTGATCGACATTCCCATCGACAATCGTCATACGTTTCACGCGTAAATATTTTTGCAGTTGTCGTTCCAAATCTGTAATACCTGACCATTCATACACAAGCGGCTTCAGCACATCTAAAATTTGAATTCCTGCCTCTGAAATCGACATCCCTGTACGATTTGCAACGATTAACCCCTGCTCACGCATTAGGTCTGTTTCTTTCCTCACTTCTCGCTCTGCTAGAGAGAGACTATCTGCTAAAGCACGACGACCGATTGGCCCAAGCATTTGGACCATATTTAAAATACGGTAGCGTACTTGTAGCAAACCTGACATCTCAGGCAGCATTTTCAATTGTGCTTCCGTTAATGAAGGCATACTCTCTCTCCTCTCAGTGGGTTCTTTTTTATCCCATATATACATTTTCTATCCCACTCACTATAAAAAAATATTTCTTTTGTTCCTACGTCCATTATAGCAGGTTAAATATTGCTTTGCAAACATGGGCTAATTATGTCCCACCGAGAGTGGCTAATTAAATGTTTACATTAATTTGTATTCCCACTTAGCCATAATTAAAACATTTTTTAATAAAAAAAGAAGAATTGCTCGAAGCAATTCTTCCCTAAAGTGCTTGTTCAAATGATGAATCCGTCTGTTCTGTCACTGCTTCAATAATCGTCTCATAATCTAAGATACCATATTGAATCATTTCGCCGTCTTTTTCGAGAACCGGAATCATCATCATGTACCTCTCATGCAAGTCTTCATCCTGTTCGATATCTACGGTCGCAAATTCAAACGGAACTTCCTGCTGGACGAGGCGCATCATGTTCATTCCTTCCTCACAAAGACGACAATTTTGTCGACTGTAAAAAGTGAGCATGTGAACACTCCTTTGCTGTTTTATATTGATTCTCTATATTATAGAAGAAACTCAAATAAAATGGTAGCGTTTACCCCCCGCTAAAGATAGAAAAAAAAGCAGTCAAACAAGAAATTCGTTGACTGCCCTTTTCTATTTCTTCCTATTATAAAGGAATGTTTATTTACCCATTTTCATTGGCGCTACTTGTACGCGTTTTAAGAAGAATGATAAGACAAGCGCGACAATTGTAACAATCATTGCGATAAAGAATGAGAAGTTAATCCCTTCAACCATCGCTTTGTTTGCCATTGTTTCAGCAAGCTCTTTCCCGTATTTCGCTAATTGAACTTCTGTCATTTGCTCACCATTTTGAGCAGCTTCCATTGCTTTTTCTTTCACTTTATCTGCAACAGTTGCTTCAATGTCTAGATCTTCTGCTGCTGATTTTGTACGGTTTGTCATAATTGTGATCATCACGGCTGAACCAATTGCACCTGCAACTTGCTGAAGTGTGTTGTTGATTGCTGTACCATGTGGATTTAAACGCATTGGCAATTGGTTTAAACCATTTGTCATGATTGGCATCATTACCATTGACATACCAAACATACGCACTGTATACGCTACGATTAAATACGTGTAAGACGTATCTAATGTTAATTTAGATAAATAGTAAGTTGATACTGTGACGATTGCTAGACCTACGATTGCTAATGGACGCGGCCCAACGCGGTCAAATAATTTACCTGTAATTGGTGACATGAAGCCCATCATTAGAGCACCTGGTAACATCATTAAACCAGCATCTAATGGTGAAATACCGCGAACATTTTGTACATATAAAGGTGTTAAAATCATACCAGAGAACATCGCCATTGAGATGATAACGGAAATGACACTACCCATTGCATACATTGGGAATTTATATACTTCTAAGCTTAGAAGCGGTTTTTCTAGTTTCAGTTGACGGAAGACGAACAAGATAAGTGCGATGGCACCGATTGTGATCGTTCCCCATACTTCGATTGCGTCCCAACCTGCTGATGAAGCAGTGGAGAAGCCATATAATAAACCACCAAAACCAATTGTTGATAAGATAATCGAGAAAACATCGAGTGTTACTGGTTTTGTTTCCATAATATTATCAAATTTGAAGATCGCTAATAATAATGAAATGATAGCGAACGGTAAAATGATAATGAATAGGTAATGCCATGAGAAGTGCTCAACTAAATAACCTGATAATGTAGGTCCGATAGCTGGCGCCATGATCATTACAAGACCAAAGATACCCATTGCTGCACCACGTTTTTCAACTGGGAAGCTGACTAACATGATGTTCATAAGAAGTGGTCCCATAACAGAAGCACCTAATGCTTGAATCATACGAGCGGCTAATAAAATACCAAAGTTTGGTGCGACAATTGCTAATGCTGTACCAATTGTAAAAATCGCCATTGATGTGACGAATAATGTTTTGTTTTTAAAACGTGTAATTAAAAATGCACTGGCTGGTACAAGTACCCCAGTTACAAGCATATAACCTGTTGCTAACCATTGAACCGTTGATGCTTCAACATCAAAATCTTTCATGATTGAAGGTAATGCTACGTTTAATAGCGTGTTATTTAAGAACGCTACGAATGCCCCAACGAATAAAATGGCAATCATTAAATACGGGGGCTTTTTAAGTGGTTGATCCATGTTCAATTCCCTCTTTGCCTAATATTTATATTTACTTCGATTTCAAAGTTTACTTGATACATTTTATACTCGCAGTCCAATTTTTGCAAGAAAAATGTTTCATTCGAGAATAAACCGCCATTTAAAGCGTTTTCTTCACTATAATATGAGTCCAATTCACTTGAAATTAATCCGAACTATGATTAAAATTATACTGCTAGTCCAAAATAGAATAAAAAAGGTGACTAAATGAACAACCGTAAAAGACAAATTATTCAGGCCTGTATTAAGCTCTTCTCTGAAAAAGGCTTTGTAGAAACGTCCATTCAAGAAATTATTGAAGAAGCTAAAATTTCAAAAGGCACATTTTATAATTACTTCCCATCAAAAAAAGACTGCCTAATCGCCATCTTAGATATCGGGCGAAAAGAAACGACAGTCCGTAAAGTTAAAGCGATTACTGGCAAAGAAAAAAACGACAAGTCTGTCCTTGCCGCTCAACTTATCGCCACGATGCAAGTGAACCACGAACATAATCTGCTACCGATTTTTGAGTCCATCCTGCATTCGGGTGATAAAGATTTAAAGCGCCTCGTCGATCAAAATCTCCTGCAAGAGATTGATTGGACCGCGCGCAGATTACTAGACGTCTATGGCACAAAATTAGTTCCCTATCATTATGATGCATCCATTCTATTATTTGGTATGATGCATCAAATGTTCCACATCGGGAAGTTAATTAATTACCCACGTGGCAATGCGATGGAATTTATAACATTCGCATTAGACCAACTAGATGCCATTACCCCAACATTAATTAGCAACCAAAAGACGCTGCTTGGACCGACTTTTGAGGAATTTATTAATGAAAATATTGAAGCGCGCGTCATTGATAAAGAGGAGCTACTCAAGCAACTCCATGGCTTTAAATCGTATTTAAAAGATTTATCAAACCAGCAACAAGAATACATTGCTTATTTAATCGAAGAATTAGAACGTGATACACCACGCTACCATGTGATTAATGCCGTTGCTTTCCAGTTTTATAATAGCTTCCGTGATACACCGCACGCACCAGAAGCCATTGAAATCACGAATCAGCTATGGCAACTTTCAAAAAATAATAGTTAATCAAAAAAAGGTCAGGACAGTTACGTCCCGACCTCTTTTTTTTATTATTTTTTATTACCACGTAATTTTGCGACTTTATCCGCTAAGCCTAAAGTTGCTTTTACCGCTTTACGATTTAATGTATTTTCTTGGAATTTTACTTTTTTATTCAGACGCTCAATTTCCTGCTTGTACGCCGCAATTTTAGCTGCATCATTTTTCTTCGCAGCCATTTCACGTTTTACACGACGTTCTGTACGTGCATTTTCTGCGTCATTAAATGCTTGCCAACGACGTACTTGCTCATCAATTGGTGCTGTTACATATGGTGTCACAACGCCTGGAATATCAACATTTTTGATTTTCTCATCAAAAGGTGTCGTTTTTGGATACATTGTTTTCTTATACGCATGGTCTAAGTTATTTTTATTTAAGAAGCCAATAAAGCGGTCAAAGTTCTCATTCGCCACTTTCTCTGGTTTATGGAAGTCACTTTGTTCGATAATATCCCAGATGTTTGTGTCCTCTGTAATATCTGGACCCCAGTAATTATTTAATTGGTGATAGTCCGTTAATTCACGCATACGACCATCTTTCGGTAAGATGATGCTTGGTGTCCCTGCAATCGTTGCAGCAATATTCCCGTGAAGACGTGCACCAAAGCTTAAATCTACTTCTTGTAATAACTCCATCCATGTTGGAATATTTACTGGGTAGCGCACATGATCTCCTGTGTAATATTCATCTAATACAGATTCCGGATACACTTTATTTTGGCTAGGTAGGTCCGGTCCACCTAAGTAGGTCATTTTCAGTTCTTTTAGCCACTGTGGAATATAGTAGTAGTTACCAAATTCATGACGGCTACGATCAATAAAGTTTAATACATTATCTGGTGATAAACGTGAGTTGTTAATTGACACTAACGAATCCTTTGTAATGTTCGTATCTCGAATTTTCAAATCACGACCGAAACTATACATCGACGGACAGCCAATTGGCATATGGTCTACGCCTTCTTGGAAGCCAAGTCCTGTTAAGTAGTCTGAAGTGATTTGACCACGTACCCCAATCATTGCTGATTTATTTAATACAGCTTTTACGAATTTTTTCGTTGCATCGTCAAATTCATATTTCGCACCTTTTTGTGCATCAAATGGCGTACGAGCCCCTACACCGATTACATAAACCGGAATTGTTAATTTATTAATCAGCTCTGCATAACGCTCTAAATGCCCGATGAAATCTGGACGGAATGCATCCGCTAACGGAATAATATAGCCGTCATAATTTGCATTAATCATATCTGCATCTTTCGGATTTAATCGATAATAATCCGGCACAATCATGACATCCTCAGTCGTTAATGTGCGGTAAATCCCATAAGCATAAACTAAGTTCCCTACATTCCCTCCAATAGAATTCGTAGAAGCGATATGTGCTGGGTCAAAGTTGTTTAGTGGGGACATCCCAGAACGCATTAAGATTTTTTTCATATTTGTTCTCCTTTCAATTACAATCACTTTATTAGTTGTCCGTACAAGCACTCTACTACATAGTAGTTAATTTATATATGAAATGTCAATGAAATCACTTGCTCCATTGTAAATGCTCTAAAATATAAAAAAACCGCACAAATGCACAGTTTTTTTAAAAATTATATGTTTCAATTGACCTATCAAAAGGTATTTAAAAATGGATGCCCCTGGAGGGAATCGAACCCCCAGCCTAAGAACCGGAATCTTATGTTTTATCCATTAAACTACAGAGGCATAGCTATATGACGACCTTACTATTATACTAGGTAAAGAGCGTATTATCAACTTTCTATTAAATGATTCATTTCATTTGACCTTTATTGACCAAAAAAGTTATGATATGTTTACAAGGCAACGAAACAGTGCCAATTTTATGGACATATAAGGAGGAAATACTTATGAACTTAATTCCTACAGTCATCGAAACAACAAACCGCGGCGAACGCGCATATGACATCTACTCTCGTCTTTTAAAAGACCGCATCATCATGCTAGGTAGTGCAATCGACGATAACGTAGCAAACGCAATCGTATCTCAACTTCTATTCCTAGAAGCAGAAGATCCAGAAAAAGATATCTACCTATACATCAACTCTCCAGGTGGCTCTGTAACAGCTGGTATGGCCATTTACGATACAATGCAGTTCATCAAACCAGATGTACAAACAATCTGCATCGGTATGGCTGCTTCAATGGGTTCATTCTTATTAACAGCTGGTACAAAAGGAAAACGTTTTGCATTACCAAACGCTGAAATCATGATTCACCAACCACTAGGTGGTGCTCAAGGTCAAGCGACTGAAATCGAAATCGCAGCAAAACATATCTTAAAAACACGCGAAAAATTAAACCGCATCTTAGCTGAACGCACTGGTCAACCGATCGAAGTAATCGAAAAAGATACAGATCGTGACAACTACATGTCAGCTGAACGTGCGCTAGAATACGGTATCATTGATAAAATCATGGAACGTAACGAAACAAAATAGTTTTTCATCCCTAACACTAAACAACCATTTCTCATTGGTTGTTTAGTGTTTTTTTATGTTTTTTAGTATTCATTTGCCAAAAAAATGCAGTATGATAGAATCATATACTTAAGGGAGGGATTTTAATTGACCTATTTCAAAAGAATTTTAGCTATTTGTCTGAGCATGAGCTTAGTTTCACCTATGGTTGCTTCTGCTGATACAAATACAGCTTCCTGGCTAAAATGGAAGAATACAAAACTCAGTGCTCACCGTGGTGCACAAGTGGTCGCACCTGAAAATTCATTAGCTGGTGTACAAGGCGCAAAAGAACTTGGCTATGCCTTTATTGAAATCGATGTGCGTAAAACAGCAGACAATCAATATGTATTAATGCACGATAAAACAATCGACCGTACAACTACTGGATATGGTTCTGTCGCTAGTCGAAAATTAAAACAACTTCGTGTATATCATCTTGTAGATAAAAATAATAGGCTAACAACAGAAAAAATCCCAACATTAAAGGACGTATTAGCTTCAGCCAAAAAATATAATGTTGGCGTCAATATTGATGGCTCAAAAGGTGATTTCGGTGATCAAAAATACGCCAAAGGCATCGTGACCCTTGTCAAAAAGGCCAATATGTACAATAAAACATTTTTCGTCATCTCAGATAGTAAAGCACGTGCGAAATTCAATAAAAATTACCCAAATGCCACAATTTCATTTATCGGCAATCCTAAAAAAAGCGTAGCAAGTGATATTAAAAAGCTTAAAAAATACAAACATGCCATTTATACAACCCATATTAATAATCTTGATGCCGCGACAGCAAAAAAAATCCGTGCTAGCGGACTGCGTATTCATATTTATGGCGTCAATACAAAAAGCGCCTATAAACGCGCCAAAAGCTATAAGCCACTACTAGTCGAAACCGATAAACTGAAACCATAAAAAAAGAGAGCTCCCAATCGGAAGCTCTCTTTTTGTGTGCCATTCGGCAGCACTCTCTGTAACAACAAGAAATGACCTAAAAGCGTTCGTTTAGACTTTTTCTTACTACCACAAAACAGTGGTTATTCTACAACATTGTGTAATTGTTTTAATTCGTAATAGAAGTCACCTGATTTACTACCAACGTTACCAGCGCGTAATGCTGTAGTGTAGTGAATAGTTGTTGTTACTTCTTTACCTTCAAATGTAGAAGTTGTTGTTAAGTTATTCATTTCTTCGCCATCAGTAATTTCTGGGCGTTTAACGTTTGTGTGACCTAATTCTTCTAAAAGTTCTACAGCTTTGTTTTCACGACCGATGTGGAACTCGATTAATTCAGGGATTTTTAAGTCGACGATTTGTTCTTTTTGACCTTCAGTTTTGATATGTGCAATGTACGTAATATCTAATTCCATGATGAAAAATCCTCCATCCAAATGTATAAGTTTTATTTATACTTATTCTATCATTTAATTACCCCGCTTCACACTTTCAAAACTTACGCCACCGCATAAATTGCATCTAGAAAAAGAACAATTCCGACCTAAAGAGCGTTTTTGAAATTCGATATAGTAAAAAAGAACAAAAAAAAGAAGGAACCACCAAAGCGGTGATTCCTCTCTTTTTATGCTTTACGACGATTACGCTTAAATAACATAAACGCTGCGCCAATTAACAGCATCCCTACTAAGCTATAAAGCGCTACCTGCTCCCCTGTTTGAGGTAGTAGGCTACTTCCTGTTGAAGGTGCTTTATTGCCATTTGAACCATTCGTATTTGTATTGTTATTGCTACCGTTTCCTGGTGTGTTATTGCCTGCGTTACCAGCGTTGTTATTATTATTGCCTGCATTGCCGTCATTACCTGTATTGCCATTATTTCCAGTATTACCATTGTTACCTGTGTTTCCATCGTTACCATTATTACCGTTGTTACCTGTGTTTCCGTTATTGTTGTCGTTATCATCGCCATCCACATCCGGATATTCTCCGTCTGGGTACTCTTCATCTGGCGTGTTGCCATCATTTGGATCTTCACCATCGCCACCATTGTCCGGGTCTTCGGGATCTGTTCCTGGTTCTTCAGAGTCATCCTTTTTCACTAATGTTACTGTGACTTGACAATCATCGCCAACAATTACTGTTTGCGTTTTATAACCATTTTTCTCAAATGTTACTTTTGTTCCTGGTGCAACAGCTTGGTCAAATGTGTACGTACCATTTGTCGTTTTTACTGTTGTACCATCGATTGTTACGCGTACAGTGTTAATTGTATCGCCATCTGAATCTTCTACCGTTACTTCAAACTTATCACACGCATTTTTAGGTGTGATTGTCACCGTTGTATGACACTCTTTATCGTTGACAGTTGTTGTCGTTGGTTCATAACCTTCTACTTCAACTGTTACTTTTTTGCCTGGTTCTAATGTTGGTTCTTTCCCTGGCTCAAATGTAATAGTACCGTCTTCGTTAACTGTGCCTGTTCTCGTTTTACCATCTTCTGTTGCGACAGTTACTTTCGTTCCTTTTTCTGGTTTATCGCCAGTTAAAGGTGCCACTGAAATTGTTGGATTTTCACATTTATCATTCGGTGTAATAACAATGGTTGTATCACAATCTTTTTCATTCATTTCAGATGTTGTTTCTTTATAACCATCCACTTTCACTGTTACTTTCTTGCCTGGTTCTAGTGTTGGTGGTGTTCCTTCAAATGTTACTTTACCATTTTCGTCTACTGTACCTGTTGTCGTTTTACCATCAACTGTTACAGTCACTTTTGTTCCTTTTTCTGGTTTATCACCATTCGGCGTAATTACAGAAATCGTTGGGTTTTCACATTTGTCGTTCGGTGTAATTGTAATTGTTGTTGTACAATCCTTTTCAGAAATTGTCGTTGTTGTTTCTTTATAGCCATCCACTTTCACTGTTACCTTCTTACCCGGCTCTAGTGTTGGTGGTGTTCCTTCAAATGTTACTTTACCGTTTTCATCTACTTTACCTACTGTTGTTTTACCATCCACTGTTACGATGGCTGTTGTCCCAGCTTTCGGTTTATCACCAGTTGAAGGAGTCACTGAAATTGTTGAGTTTTCACATTTATCAGGATTGATTGGCGGTACGATTGGTGGCACTGGTACTTTCGTATTTGTTACGGTAATACCTGCCGCACATTTATCGTCTGCTACTGTAATCGCCACATCACCCGCTGTACGGTAACCGCTCGGCGTAGACGTTTGTTTTAATGTGTATTGACCTGGTTTAAGCGTTGCATCTAATGTGTACACTGCTTTACCAGTCGCATCTGTTGCTACTGTAATTTCTTTGCTGTAGCCTTCACCTGTTAATGTGAACGCTGCAGTAGAGTTTGCTGGACCTTGGTAAGATACTGTGAAGTCTGGGCAAGCTTTCGCAAAATCAATGACAATTTCACAATTTTCTACTGTGAATGCGACCACATTACGTGTTACACCCTCAACTGTTAATTGTAAATAATATTTTGTGTTGTCACCATATTCATTCGGAACAATCACTTGTCCATTTACATCTGTTGTTAAAATTGTTTGTCCATTAATTTCTTCTACTGCCCCTGTTGCTTTATTTATTACTTTAACAGAAGCACCACTTGCTACTTGACCTTTATTGCTAACAGTTACTGTTGTTTGAACACAAGCAGCTTCAGTTGTTTTAAAATCAATTGTTAATGCACAATCACTCACTGCATAACTTGAGATTTCTTTTGTTACACCATTCACTGTAACATCAATTACGTATTTATTTACATCTACATATTGCCCTGGAATTTTTACTTGGCCATTCTCATCTGTTGTTAACGTTGTTTGTCCATTAACTTCAACTACTTGTTCTGTATCTTTATCAATAATTTGAATTTCTGCATCTTCAGTAGCAATTCCATTATTATTAATTGTTACTGTCGTTTCAATACAAGCTGTTGATAAGAATTCTACTGTACCCTGACAATGTTCGATTGTTATTTCTTGTTCTTCATAGTTTGGAATAGAAACGATTACTTTTCCATCTACAACTTCTGAGGCTGGAAAGGTAACTTTCCCATTTTTAACTACATATTTTTCTGTCTTTGTATCACTAAATTTGACCGTAACTTCTGTACCATCAACTACAAGTACACTACCTGTTTTTACTGTTAATACATTATTCGTACATGCTGCAGTATTAATATTCACTTCTACTTCACATGTTGTTAAATCAGTGTTTGAATAATCTACTATTGCTTTGGTAATACCATCAACGGTTACTTCAATTGTGTACTTCTCTTTGTCAATGTATTTCCCCGGAACCGTTACCTTACCAGCATCATCTGTTGTTACGGTTGTATTGGTTCCATCAAGTGCTACTGCTTGTTTCGTTTCATTATCAATAATTTGAATTTCTGCATTTTCGACAACATTATCGCCATTTTTCACAGTGACTGTCGTTGTTGTACAAGCAGTTGTTGCAAAATTAATTGTTACATTACAATCTTCACTAGCATATGTTGTAATTGTTTTTGTAATATCATCAACAGTTACTTCAATTGTATACTTCTCTTTGTCAATGTATTTCCCCGGAACCGTTACCTTACCAGTAGCATCTGTTGTTACGGTTGTATTGGTTCCATCAAGTGCTACTGCTTGTTTCGTTTCATTATCAATAATTTGAATTTCTGCATTTTCTACAACATTATTGCCATTTTCCACAGTAATTGTTGTTTCTTTACAAGCAGACGTTTTTAAATCAACTTCTACTGCGCAATCCCCTGTTAAATCTGCAAAGCTATATTCTTTTGTTACATTGTTTTGTTCCACAGTGAATGTATAATCGGCTACTGCATATTGCAACGGAATTTTCACTTGACCATTGCCGTCTGTTTTTACTGTTGTTTGAGCCGGATTGGTATCATCTGCGTCTTTTAGTGTTACAACTTTACCATCTTTATCTTTAATTGTAATGATTGCCCCATTAACTGCAGTGCCATTTTCTTTTACGGTAATTGTTTTTTCTACACAGGCGCCCTCTTTGTAGTTAGCAACCGTTTTAGTGATAACTGAGTTGCCGCCTGGCACTACGAGTGTATTCGCGTCTTTCAACAATTTAAATTGTGTTTGTTGTTCATATGTTGAACCTGTCGTCACAAATCCATCTGGTGCTGTTATTTCTTTTAATTGATATGTTCCTTCATAATAACCTTTGAATACAACATCGCCATTCTCATCTGTTGTACCTGTTGCTAATTTAACTTTACCTTTACCGTTATATAACTCAAATACAGCACCTGCTAATGCTTTATTATTATCCATTGGATCTATTTTATGAATTTTTAAATCTACTTTTGAACGTGTAGCACCAGCATTTGAATCTGAGTAAGCAATATTGTATTGCTTTGCTTGTCCCTTATCATCTTTACCAGCACTAGCTTCTTCATCATTATTATATTTTAATGTTGCTGTATTTGTTGTGTTTGTACCTGTTGCATCATTGTAATAAGCATCATACTCAATTTCATATGCCTTTGTAATAGTTTCTGGGAATTTTACGATAAAACCATTTGAAATAGCTTCACCACTACCAATAATATTTTGTGTGACCGTGAAGTCATTTTCTGTGTATACATAGTTACCGTTTTCATCTGGTATTGATGTCAGCTCTTTACTATTTAATACAAGTTTCTTATTATTCTCAAAATCAGTACCATTTGTTGTAGCAAGTTCATAAATTTTAAATGTTTCTGGTAAAATCATTTGATTAGACCCCGGAGTATCGGTGATCGTTGCATTGCTTAGTTTAGATTGCCCTTTATTAATAATCATTGACCAAGTTAAGATTTGATTCTTATCATCAATAGAAGGTTTTCCTTTTTCAACTGTATGCGTTGCATTAGTTACTTCAACAGAAGCATTTTGATTATACTTTTCATTGCCACCAACTGTTAGCTTGGCATTATTCGTATACTCCCCAGCTTCCATTTGTTCGTCTTTATCTTTTGATTGATATTTGAATTTATAAGCGTCAATATTTGAGGCACTATCTTTAAATGTAAATGTAAAACCTGTTCCATCAGTTTTATATTTAAGTTCACCAACATTTCCCATATCTATTGGGTTACCATCTTCACCATTTACATTATCATTACTTAATGTAACTTTATATAACTTTACTGAATCAGCAATTAGTTCCTGATTATCACCTAATGTATCTTCAAATACGCCACTTTGAATTTCTTGACGTTTATAGTTGAAACCAGCTTCCCAATTAAATACACGGTTTGTGTAATCATAGCTACCCGATTTATAACCATTTTTAGTTGATTGTTTTTCATCAATATTTACTGACTTATCAAATGAAGTTGATTGTGATTCTGTTTTAGTTGGAGTTTTATATGTGTAACTAACATTATTTACAATAGGATCTTTACCAATTTTATCGACATCATATGGTGTTGAATACTTGATGGTTTGTTTTTTCTCAATGTTGCCTAACCCAAGTATAAATTCACCTAATACATTTTTAGTAATTCTAGAAGAATCTAATGTTGTAGACTCTCCATTTCCCACTTGAATTTCAAATTCCGTTGGTGCTGTTAGCGAACGGTCTATTGGATACGTATCTGTCACCACAACGTCGTTTAACTTCAAGTCTGATGGATTAATAACAATTGTCCAGTCAATTTTTTTATTTACATAATCAATGCTACCATTTTTATAACCTAAGTTATAGCTATAATCAATAGTTGAATTATCTTCTTTTTTCGTTTCTTCTTCACCAAACGACACTGTATTTTTAAGGGTGCCACTTTTAGCAACAATACCATCTTTATCTGCTAATTTTGTTTTATATTGAATGTGATAAGCTTGCCCATTTACAGCTTCATCATTAAATTTAATAGTAAAACTATTTTTTCCATCTTTATTTGTAACTTTACTAATAGTATAAGTTGATGGATCTGCTATAATGGCGTTTTTCCCAGTTGAATCCACTTTTTCAATAACAAAGCTATTTTCTACTAATTCATGGATATCATCAAAAGCATCCGTCAAAGTCGCATCTGCATCTTTACGATCTTTTTGATTATAATTATATTTGATATTCCATGTAGCTTCACCATTTCCATCGCCAGTAACTGTTTTCTCTAAAGGCGTACCATATGTTACATCTACAGATTTAGTTGCCTCTCTAGCTACAGTCCCTTCAATCTTTGCTGTATTCGAAATTGTTTCTTCTGCAGCATCAGATGTACTAACATTTTTTGTGACAAGCACAAATTTATATGCTTTTGATGCATCTGGTAAAACATAAGAGAAATTTTTCTTATCTGTAGGAACGGGTAAAGACTGAACTATGCCTTCACTTGCTTTTCCTATTAAATTATACGTAATTTCTGTAGCACTAATTGATTCATATTCTAATTGCTCTGGTAAGTTATCTGTAAATGTGTTTTCACCTGCTTTAGCTGATAAATTACCATTTACAATAACTGTCCAAGTAAGTTTTCCTGTTGCCGGATTTACTTGACCATCTTTCGTAATTAACGTAGCATCTTTTGCTGGCTTCGGTGTAAATGTTAATGGAATTGTTACTTCTTCATTATTTTTACCTTTTTCACCAAAAACAAGGCTTTGATCTGGATCAGAATCGCTACCAGATTTTAATGTAGCTGTTAAATTCACAAAACCTTCTTCAACTGCTTTTGGTTGACCAATTTGTTCATCATAAATATCTATTAAAGTGATTTTTAAATACTCTCCACTTATCTCGTAGTTACCTAGTTCTTCATCTCCATTTTTAATAATTCCACTAGCGGGCTTAACATCTGCTAGCATCCCCACTGGCAATTTAATTAAAATATAGTCACCGTTTCCATAACCATTTTTTTCAATCGCAATAGACGTCAAATTAAACTTGACGTTCATACCAATTGAATCACCGTCTTGTACCTCAGCATTTTCTGCTAAAACATCACCATTTTTCGTAACTTCTACGTCTAAACCCGCATCTTGAGTAATTTCTTTAGGCTCTGTTTTCTCATTTACTGCTTTCGCTTTCACAGCTACTTTTTCCACTGATGTTGTTTCATTTTTTGTGATTTGTTGTTCTTTAGCTACTGCCTGTTCTTTCACTTCGGCTTTTACTAAAGATTTTTCGACTAATGCTAAACGCTCAGTCAGAACTTGTTTGCCTTCTGTGAAAGAATCATCAACAAGCGCAACTGCATTTTTAGCTGTAGCAAGTTGTTGTTCATCAAAGTCTTTTACGATTGCTGTTTTATCATCATTTAATAATGCATTTACAGCAATGAAAGCTTTGACTAAAACAATTGTATCTGTTAATAGTTGCTGATCTTTTTCAGCGACTGTTTCAACGTATGCTTCCGCTGTTGTCACTTGTGGCTGACCAACTGTTGACTTGATATCGCTCTTTGTTTCATCGGTAAATAAATCAGCGATAAACTGTTGAGCATTATCAAGCTTGTCTGCTTCCTCTGCCGCAACTTGTGCTTGCTCTTCATCCGTTAGCTCCGTTTGCTCAACGGGCGCAGTGTCTGTCGCAGACGCCGTCATCGGAATAAACAAGCCATTTGAAATGATTTGCATGACCAGCATGAAAGACATTAGAAAAATACTAAACTTCTGTTTCATGTACGTTCCACTCCTTATTATTCATATAATAGGTCTTTATTAAGACCTATCAATATATCGTCATTCTACCGCTATTATTTAGTGATAGCAGTACGGATTATAAAGCAAAAATACTATATTATAGGCATAAAGACTTCTAAATGATGATATTTTAAATGTTTACAGCTTATTTTTAATAAAAATTAACAAAATCACTTTTTTATTAATTCCACTGCGCTACTATTTAGCTAATTTTTTTTTATTATTTTTCGATTATCCCTTTATCTAAAAAACAATTTATTACTATTTTAAAGTTCTTCCGTAAATCCTTATTCTGGTAATTCATTATGTTATTTCTTAAAAGGTCGATTCTGCGAAATTTTTATAGGCCTAAAGATTTGTTTTTTAATATCTTTTCAACAAAATAAAAAAGCCGCACATTTTGTACGACTTTTTACGCTATGTTTATTTACTCGTTAAAAATTTACTCAATTTTTCAATTGCCTGTTGTTCATCTTCGCCATCAGTTGTGAGCGTAATGCTTTCACCTGATGAAATGGCTAAACTCATCACTCCCATGATGCTTTTAGCGTTAATATGCTTGGTTTCTTTTTCAATAAAAATATCACTCATAAAGCTATTGGCCTCTTGTACAAAGCTTGCCGCTTGGCGTGCCTGTAACCCTGCCTCTAGCTCAACCGTTAGTTGTTGTTGGATCATTTCTTTCTTCCACTCCCCTATGACTATTTTAAATTTACCTTTTGGCCTGCTCGTAATGAATCGGCAATCGAATCAATTTTACGCAGGCGATGATTAACCCCTGATTTACTAACAGTGCCCGTAGACACCATTTCCCCAAGTTCTTTCAATGTTACCTCTTGATGCTCGACACGTAAACGCGCAATTTCACGAAGCTTATCAGGTAATTGTTCAATCCCAATCATATTATCGATGAATTTAATATTTTCGACCTGACGTAGTGAGGCACCAATCGTTTTATTTAAATTGGCTGTTTCACAGTTTACAAGTCGATTTACACTATTACGCATATCTCGTAAAATACGAACATCTTCAAATTTCATCATAGCAGAATGCGAGCCCACTAGGCTTAGAAAATCGGAAATTTTTTCCGCTTCCTTTAAATACGTCACAAAGCCTTTTTTACGCTCAATCGTTTTCGCATTTAAGTCAAAGCCATTCATTAAATCGGCTAGTGCCTCACCGTGCTCGCGGTATAATGAATAAATTTCTAAATGATAGGCAGATGTTTCTGGATTATTGACAGAGCCACCTGCTAAAAATGCACCTCGTAAATAAGCGCGGCGTTTATTTGATGTATCGATTAAATCATGTGATATTTCATGGTTAAAGAGGAAATTACCCGATAAAATTTCAAGGCTTTCAAGCAACTCTTTCGCACCTTCACGCACGCGGCAAATGTACACATTATTTTTTTTCAAGCGCATTTTTTTACGCACCAATAGCTCGATTGGATAATCATATAAACGCTTTAAAATGGTATACATGCGACGAGCAATCGCTGCATTTTCCGTTTGCACATCTAAACTCAGTTGACGATTTGCAAAGGATAATGAGCCATTCATCTGGATTAGCGCAGATAGCTCGGCCTTGCAACTTGCGTCGTCCGCTTCAATTTGCGTCAACTCTTTTTTCATTTCTGAAGCAAATGACATATCGATTTCCCCCTTTCGTTTTTACATTCGTTTTTCATTCGTATAGTTATATAGCCACTCGGCCACGCGTATCGCTTTATGACGGACTGTCCCGTTTTTCACGGTCGCAATGTCTGCTTGAATCACTTCAAGTCCCAGTCCTTCTAAGCGCTCTATATCGAAAACAACGGGTTCCGCACGTTCTTCTTTGTAATTTTCTTCTATATCATCCGGTACTTCCGAATGATTATTTAATAAAATGGTTTCAATAAAGGCTGTCCCTACATGATCATAAATCGCTTGCACATGATCTGCAGCTGTGTAATACGATGTTTCTCCGTCTTGCGTCATCAGGTTACAAATATATACTTTACGTCCACTCGCTGCAATGACAGCATCACGGATTTCTTTCACAAGGAAGTTTGGAATAATACTTGTATATAAGCTACCTGGTCCCACAATAATTAAATCCGCCTCTTCAATTGCTTCAATGGCATCTGGTAGAGGACGCAGGTTTTCTTGCTTCAAAAAGACTTGTTTAATCTTTTTATGTTGTTTTGGAATAATCGATTCACCTTCAATAATCGAGCCATCTGTAAACTCCGCTAATAGCGTCATGCTTTCATTTACTACTGGAATGACACGCCCATGGACGTTTAACACACGGCTTAATTCACGAATGGCATGCGAAAAATCACCGGTAATCTCAGTTAATGCCGTCAGCATCAAATTACCAAGTGAGTGGCCTTTTAGCGCTTCTTTTCCTTTAAAACGATATTGAAACATTTCTTCGACAAGTGGTTCTACCTCTGACATTGCAGCAATGACATTACGCACATCGCCTGGTGGTGGAATGTCATAGTCATCGCGCAAACGACCAGAGCTACCACCATCATCTGCTACCGTCACAATCGCTGTCAAATCAAGAGGATACTGCTTTAATCCACGAATTAACGTAGATAAGCCCGTACCGCCACCGATAATGACAGCTCGCTTGTTAGTTCCCATAAGCATTAGCCCTTTCTTTTCTCGACATCTCGGTGAGTAATAACCGTTGGTAACTCTTTTTCAAGAAGATGCCCAAAATATTCCGCTAATGTCACAGAACGATGTTGACCACCCGTGCAACCAAACGCAATTACTAATTGGCTTTTTCCTTCTTCTTGATAACGCGGTAGCATAAATTCAAATAGATCCGTTAACTTGTTAATAAGCGTTTGCGTATCGTCCATTTTTAATACATAAGAGGATACTTCCTCATCTAGCCCCGTCATTGGACGCAGTTTTTCAATATAATAGGGGTTCGGTAAAAAGCGCACATCAAATACGAGATCCGCATCAATTGGCATCCCATGCTTAAAGCCAAATGACATCACATTTACATTAAAGCTTTTGGACATTTGCGCTGAAAACTCCGTAATAATGCGCTCACGCAATTCTTTTGGTTTCATGCTTGATGTATTGTAGATGTACTGCGAGCGTTCTTTTACTTCTGTTAATAATTCACGCTCATGACGAATGCCATCTAATGGACGTCCTGTTGATGCCAATGGATGTGAACGACGCGTTTCTTTATAACGACGTACGAGTACCTCATCATCTGCATCCAAGAATAAAATTTTCGTTTCCACAATATCCTCATCCGCAATTTGATCAATCGCATCAATTAATGATGAGAAGAAATCGCCTCCACGTAAATCCATGACCGCAACCATTCGAGTAATGCCTTTTGTTGATTCTTTCATGAGATTGACAAAAGTAGGGAGTAATGTCGGTGGTAAGTTGTCGATGCAATAAAAACCTAAGTCCTCAAAGCTGCGTACTGCTACCGATTTTCCCGCCCCTGACATTCCTGTAATAATAATTAACTCGTTCGATTGTGGGTTTGGCATGTTAATTTCCATTCCTTTCGACAGACGTCTGAACTGTGCTATTTAGTAATTCATATTCTTCCGTATATGTGAATGTACCGTATTGAACACCAGGCTCATTTACAGCAAATAATAAATCAATTCGGTCGCCTTCATTCATTGGCAATGTTTCTAAGTCCTTCACGTCGCGCCATTCTAAAACGCCTTCACGTGTTTCCCCGTATGGTGTACCTTCAAGGTCATTTGCTAAAAATGTATAAAGCATCCACTCATTAATGACCTCATCACCGCGCTTGATAACCATTGTAAAAACACCTTTTAAATGTGCATCAATGGCCTTCGTACCAGTTTCTTCAAAATATTCACGTGTGGCTGCCTCAAAAATTGATTCGCCATCTTCCATTTTGCCTCCTGGTGCTACATACCAGCCGCGTCGTGGTTTTTTTAATAGAAGAACTTTTCCATCCTTCTTTACTAATAAGTTCGCAATTCGTTGCACAACACGACACCTCATTTCTCTATTGTTCTATCCTTCATTATACAATGGATAGCTAAAAACGTATATCTTTCGGATTGCGCTAGTGGCATAAAATGTCGCGAAAAAGGCCCTGAATACAAAAAAAGACCCCTTCTCGCGTGCGGTCGAGAAGGGGCTTATCAATATTCTAAAACTCAAAGGGGTTATTACATGTACTACTATAACTCATATGTGTAACAGAGCTGTTACGCACATATTTGAATTTTATTTCAACTATTTCAATTCGATTGCAAAGCCTACTTTTGTACGGCTAATTCTTCGATTAATTCTTCGATATATGCTTGTGCAGCTTGTGCAGCGATACTACCATCACCTGTTGCCGTAACGATTTGACGAAGTGTTTTTTCGCGTACGTCACCAGCAGCGTAAATACCTGCTACAGATGTTTCCATTTTTTCGTTAGTTGGAATGTAACCAGCTTCGTTTGTGATGCCTAGTTCTGCGAATGGTTTTGTTAATGGATTCATACCAATGTAGATGAATACACCATTTGCATCAACAGTTGATTCCGTACCATCCACTGTATTTGTTAATGTTACGCTACCTACTTTACCATCTTGTTCATTGATTTCTTTTACTGTGTTATTCCAAATAAAATCAATTTTTTCGTTTGCAAACGCACGATCTTGGATGATTTTTTGTGCGCGCAATTTATCACGACGGTGAACGATTGTTACTTTGTCAGCAAAGCGAGTTAAGTAAATTCCTTCTTCTACTGCAGAGTCACCGCCACCTACAACGATTAAGTTTTTGTTACGGAAGAATGCGCCATCACATACAGCACAGTAACTTACGCCGCGGCCACCAAGTTCTGATTCGCCTGGCACGCCCATTTTTTTGTACTCAGCACCTGTTGAGATAATGATTGTGCGTGTTTTGTATTCTTTTTGACCAGCAACGATTGTTTTATATTCTTTGCCGTCTGTGATTGAAGAAACGTCACCGTATGCATATTCTGCACCAAATTTTTTCGCGTGCTCGAACATTTTTGTTGAAAGGTCTGGACCTAAGATTGTTTCAAATCCTGGGTAGTTTTCAACTTCCTCTGTATTCGCCATTTGACCGCCTGGAATCCCACGCTCGATCATTAATGTTGAAAGGTTTGCACGAGATGTATAAACAGCAGCTGTCATACCTGCAGGGCCTGCACCGATAATGACAACATCATAAATTTTTTCTTCTGACATTTCAAATTCCTCCTAAATAGTTCCTCTATACCCTAGATAGTATAGTATCTTTTCTTTTTTCACAACAAATCTGCCTAGTCAAAAATCGGCAGGAATTGCATAAGTTCATCTACATATTTGGTAAGTGTTTTCGTTGTAGTACCGTACCATTCGGCAATTTCTTTTTTCGTAACTTTTTCACGTACAGCATAAAACATGTATTCTGTCGCCGCAGCTAATGCCAGCGGATTTTTAAATGCATATTCTTCGTGCAATCCTTTTTCAAAAAGCACAAGCCATAGCTGTAGTAAAAATGTTGTATCCATTGTTAGCGGCTCATGTTGCGCATATAATTTCTCAAGTACTTCTACAGCACGATAAAAGTTTGCTAACGCAACATCCTCTGAAAAATCGTGGTTCATAGCGTACGCTAATAAAAGCTTTTCAATGGTCGAATAATTATCGATATTAATCAGTGTAGGATGCGCTAGTAGCTCTTGTTTAAATGGTGATTTACCGAGTAAGAATAAGCCAAGTAAACGCTCCTGTAAAATTTCATGCTCTAAGCGCCCAATCAAATAATCGCGGTCGCTTAAAATATCGTCACTGTCCGGCACTTCCACGACATTTGCCCATGGTTCTAAGCCTTCTTTTGACGGGTCAATTAGCATCAATTCATCCCATACTTTATGAGATTCCTCTTCGCATCCTGAAAAATAGGCTGCATGAGACAGCCAGAAGTAGTAGCCCGTATCCCCAACATAGCCAAGCTTTTTCAAGCTACGAAGCCACTTATATGCTTGCTCATATTGGCCAATCAATGCCAGTGTCGCACCTAATTTGTAGCGATGCTCGACAAAATAAGGTTGTAGCTTTAACAAGGTTTCTGTTAAGAGATGTAATTCATCAGCATCATTTTGTTCATAATAAGACATCACCGTTAAGTTGCAAAGTGCATGAATATTGCCGTAATTGCCAATGAGCACCTCATGTAGCAGTGCACGTGCCTGCTCATGCTCGCCCTTATAAAAATACGCAAGCGCTAAATTATTATAGGCTGACCAAAAATCTGGATATTCCGCAATTAAGTTTTCCAAGATTTCAATTGCTGGTTCAAAGTCGCCCTTCTCCATTAAATGCCGTGCGCGCTCTTGCTCATAATTCTTCTCAGCAGAACCCTGACGATTCTCAAGTGGTTCTTCTTTTAAAAGCTCCGTCACAATCTCAATAATCTCTTCTGCCTCTTCGCGGTATTCACCAGCCGGTTCAATTTCTAAATAATGCGTTGCAAAATTAATTGCATCTTCTGCAAGCCCCATATTCGCCGAAACCTCTGCTAAAAAAAGCACCGTCTCCGGGTCATTTGGCTCCACATTATTCGCATGTCGTAACAGTTCAAGTGCCTCTAAAAACGATTCTTCTTCCATTTTTAAATAAGCCATCTGAACAAGAATTTTTGCATCATCAGGACTTAACTCTAATGCGCGTTTTAAATATTTTTTTGCTTGGTCAAAATGGTTCTGTTCCAGTGCTTTCATCGCCTTATGATAATAAAAATCACCTGTTGGGATGAATGAAACAACATTATTCGCACTAGTTTCCATCGTTGTATGATTTTTCTCCAAGAAATTTTCCTCCGAAAAGCATGAAGGAACGTCGTCGCGTCCCTGTATTTTAATTCTTTTAATTATAGCATACCTACGATTATAGCAATGTTTGCACCAGAAAAAAAGAAGCTTAGCTTATGCCAAACTTCTTCATTTCATTATTCATGTGAATCATGACGTTTTTCTAGGACACCTAAGACATCATATAAATCAACATTTTGCTCTTTAAGTAAAACAAGCAAGTGATAAATCAAATCTGCCACTTCCCATTTTAATTCTTCTGCATCACGATTTTTTGCGGCAATAACCGATTCTGTCGCTTCTTCGCCAACCTTCTTGCAAATTTTATCGACACCTTCATTGAAAAGATATGTCGTGTATGCCCCCTCTGGCATTTCAGCTGCGCGTGTATCAATGACACGTTTTAGTGTTTCTAAAATGTCGAGTGAGCCCGTCTCAGCAGGCTTCTCTTGAATGACATTATAAAAGCATGACTCCGCACCCGTATGACAAGCAGGTCCTGCTGGTAAAACTTCAACAACAAGTGCATCCTCATCACAATCCGAGCGCATTGCAACGACCTTTTGCGTATTGCCACTCGTTGCACCCTTATGCCATAATTCCTGGCGTGAACGTGAGTAAAACCACGTTTCCCCCGTTTCAAGCGTCTTGTTATACGATTCTTCATTCATATAAGCAACAGTTAATACTTCCTTTGTTTGCGCGTGTTGCACAACAGCTGTAATTAACCCTTTATCATCAAATTTTAAGCTCATCGTACAGCGACCCCTTTACTACGCAAATAATTTTTCACTTCAGCAACCGATGTTTCCTTGTAGTGGAAAATCGATGCTGCAAGTGCCGCATCCGCATCTGCTTCCGTTAAAGTTTCATAAAAGTGCTCCGCATTCCCTGCACCGCCACTTGCGATAACTGGCACATTCACTGCTGTGCGAATTTCTTTTAGTAATGCATTATCAAAGCCCGTCTTTTCACCGTCTTTATCCATACTTGTCACAAGTAATTCCCCTGCACCTAATGCGACGGCTTCCTTCGCCCACGCAACGGCCTCTTTCGGGAATTTATTACGACCTCCATGGGTATAAATCATCCATGTGCCGTCTTCCTCACTCCATTTCGCATCGATAGCAACGACGATACATTGTGCGCCGAAATAATCCGAGCCTTCTTTAATTAATTGCGGATTTTGTAGTGCCGCCGAATTTACCGATACTTTATCAGCACCCGCACGCAGCATACGCGTCATATCTGCTAACGTACGAATCCCACCACCAACAGTGAATGGAATCGATAACGCAGACGCCGTTTCGCGAACAACATCAACCATTGTTTCGCGTCCTTCATGCGTTGCAGAAATATCTAAAAATACAAGCTCATCCGCACCTTGCTCATTATAAAATTTTGCAAGCTCCACAGGGTCTCCTGCATCACGTAATGATACGAATTGAACGCCCTTTACAACGCGTCCTTCCTTCACATCAAGGCATGGAATAATCCGTTTTGTTAGCATTATTTCGCCCCCTCAAGTGCCTCTTCTAGCGTAAATCGTCCTGTGTATAAAGCTTTTCCGATAATTACGCCGCCGATTGTTGAGTCGGTTGCCGCTTCTTTCACTGCTTCGATATCCGCTAATGAGCTCATCCCACCACTGACAATTACTTCTGCACCTGTTGCGGCTGAAAGTTCTTTGTTTGCAGCAATATTCGGTCCTTGTAATGTACCGTCTGTCGCAATATCTGTGAAGATGAAATGCTTCGCACCGCGCTCCACGAAATATTTCGCTACATCCGTCGCTTTTTGGTCCGATGTTTCAATCCAACCATGTGTTGCGACCATACCGTCTTTCGCATCTAAGCCAATGACAATACAATCTGCGCCAAATTCTTCGATAAATGTTGCCACAAGCTCTGGCTCACGAATCGCCAATGAACCAATGATCACGCGGTCTACATCATGTTCTAAATAAAAGCGTACATCCTCAATTGAGCGAATACCACCACCGATTTGTACCTTTACAGGAAGCTCCTTTGCAACGCGAATCACGTCATTTGCATGCACGCGCTCGCCGTCCTTTGCTCCGTCTAAATCAACCATATGTACATATGTCGCACCTGCATCACTGAACTGCTTTGCCATATCAAATGGAGAATCCGCATAGACTGTTTCCTGCGCATAATCCCCTTTATATAAACGTACGCATTTACCGCCACGCATGTCGATTGCTGGATAAATTTGAATAGTTGTCATCGTTAAGCCTCTCCCTTTTCAATGCCTTTTAGCCAAGCCGTTAATAATGCCACACCGCAGCTACCTGATTTTTCTGGGTGGAACTGCATCCCTGTAATCGATCCTTTTTGAACGATACCCGGTACAATTTCACCACCGTAGTCTGCATAGGCGACTAAATCTGCGTCCTCTAAATCCGTCGCATAAAATGAATGCACGAAATACACATACTCATTATCTAATGCTTCTTTTGACAGCCATACTGGGTAGCGTTTAAATTGTAAGTTATTCCATCCCATATGCGGTACACGATATGCTTCACCTGTAGCATCTTTCCCGCTAAATTCGGCAATGCGTCCTTTGAACAAGCCAAGACCTTTGTTGTCGCCTTTCTCTACGCTTGTCTCAAATAATAATTGCATCCCTAAGCAAATGCCTAATAGCGGTTTTTTAGTCGCGACGACTTCATCAAATAAAGAAACTAGATTCGTTTCCTCTAGACGCGTCATGGCATCCGGAAATGCGCCAACTCCTGGTAAAATTAACGCATCTGCTGCTAGTAGCTCTGCCTTATCCGCAGAAATAATTACATCTGCACCAAGACGTTTTACCGCTTGCTCCACACTAAATAAATTGCCCATGCCATAATCGATAATCCCAATCTTCATCAAGTTTCCCCCTAGCCTAGCAAGCCTTTTGTTGATGGTACACCTTTTACGCGTGGATCGATTTGAACAGCATCATCTAGTGCACGTGCTGTCGCCTTAAACATCGCCTCGATAATGTGATGTGTATTGTGACCATACGGAACAATAATGTGTAAATTAATACGTGCTTCAAGCGCAAATTTCCAGAAGAATTCATGCACAAGCTCTGTATCAAATGTGCCGACCTTAGCTTGTGGTAGCTCTGCGCGGAATTCTAAATGTGGACGGTCCGAGCAATCAACGAATACTTGTGCAAGCGCATCGTCCATCGGAACGAATGCATGACCATAGCGACGAATGCCCTTTTTATCGCCAAGCGCTTGACGTACAACCTGACCTAGCACAATGCCTAAATCCTCCGTAGTATGGTGGTCATCGATTTCTGTATCGCCATTCGCTTTAATGACACCATCGTATAAACCATGCTTCACGAATAAATCAAGCATATGGTCCATGAAAGGTACACCCGTATCAACCGTAGCTTTCCCTTCACCATCTAGGTTTAATTCGATTTCAATTTGTGTTTCATTCGTTTGACGTGCAATTTTTGCTGAACGTGTCATCATTAGTCCTCCTTATTCCAGCCGCGAGATTCTACTGCGCGGGCATGTGCTTCTAAGCCTTCAAGTCGTGCAAGTCGCGCAATTTTAGGCGCATTCTCTTGCCATGTTTGTTCTGAATAATATACAACGCTCGTACGTTTAATAAAGTCATCTACATTTAAGCCTGATGCAAAACGTGCTGTTGAGTTCGTTGGTAAAACGTGGTTGGTCCCCGCAAAATAATCCCCTACTGGCTCTGAGCTATAGCGTCCTAAGAAAATCGCACCCGCGTTTTTCACTTGTTCCATAATAGCCTCTGGATTTTTCGTGACAATTTCTAAGTGTTCTGGCGCTAATGTATTAATCGCGTCCACTACTTGTGTCATCGTTTCACCAACATAAATCGCACCATAATTTTCAATCGCTTTACGTGCAATCGCTTCACGAGGTAATGTTTGCAGTTGTTTTTCCACTTCATCAGATACCGCTTTCGCAAGCGCATCACTTGTTGTTACAAGTACCGCACAAGCCATCGGGTCATGCTCTGCTTGGGATAATAAGTCAGCTGCCACTTCATCAGCATGTGCTGTTTCATCCGCAATAACCGCAATCTCGCTTGGACCAGCAATCATATCAATCGCTACTTCACCGAATACTTCACGTTTTGCGAGTGCCACGAAAATATTCCCTGGACCGGTAATTTTATCGACACCGTCAATTGTTTCCGTCCCATATGCAAGTGCCGCAATCGCTTGTGCACCGCCCATTTTATAAATTTCTGTTACGCCTAAAATAGAGGCTGCTGCAAGTACCGCTGCTGGTAGTTTGCCGTCCTTATCACAGGGTGTTGCAATAACAATGCGTTCAACGCCTGCTACTTGTGCGGGCACCACATTCATTAATACAGAAGATGGGTACGCTGCAGAGCCACCTGGCACATATAAACCAACCGATGCAATCGCCGTAATGCGCTGTGCAAGCCATGATCCATCTGCTAGCGGTAATTTATAGCCATCGCGTTTTTGTTGCTCGTGATAATAACGAATATTCGCTGCCGCTTCTGTTAAATCGGCAATGATTTGAGGATCCATTGAAGCAACGGCTTCGTCGATTTCCTGTGCAGTTACACGTAACGCATCAAGTGCTACACCGTCCCATTTTTCACTATATGCCTTTACCGCTGCATCGCCCTTCGCTTTGACATCGGCTAATACTTCACGCACCGTACGAAGCTGTTCTTCATTGCCACCTTCTAACTGACGTTTTAATGAAATGTCTGCTGTTAATTGTTGAATTTTCATTATTTTAGCCTTCTCTCACACATTTTTTCAGACGTTTTACAAGGTCTTGGATTCGGTCATTTTTCATGCGGTAGCTCGCTTGGTTTGCAATTAAACGCGATGATACATCGACCACAAATTCATACTCTACTAAGCCATTTTCTTTTAATGTTTGACCCGTTGATACAATGTCGACAATACGATCTGCTAGACCAATCATTGGCGCCAATTCAATTGAGCCATTTAAACCAATAATTTCGACCTGCTCGCCCTTTTCACGGTAATAATCTGAAGCGATATTTGGATATTTCGTTGCGATACGTGGTGCAATGTCGTTTAGCTCTGTATTTGGTAAACCAGCTGAAGTCACATGACATTTTGAAATATTTAAATCTAATAACTCATGTACATTGCGACGTTCCTCTAACAGAACATCTTTTCCAGCGATGCCAATATCCGCTACGCCATGCTCTACATACGTTGGTACGTCCATTGGCTTCGCTAAAATAAAACGAATATTTTCTTCTGGTATTTCAATCATCAGTTTACGTGACATTTCGACGTTCGCTGGTAAGTTGAACCCCGCTTCGATTAACATGTCATATGCTTCTTCAAAAATACGACCCTTTGGCATCGCGATTGTTAATGCTGTATTACTCATAGTGAAGTTCCTCCTTGACCAATGCGTACGACGTCGCCAAACTGTTCTTCAAATGTAGCTAAGTCATCTAAGCCTTCAATTGCTTGTAATGTTGTGCGTTTTCCTTGTGCACGCAGTGTTTCTGCTGTTTCTAATGCTTCTTTTAATTGTGTAGAGACGAATAATACAAGTACATCGTCTTTTTCGATTTCCTGCTTCGGCATTACTTCAACTAAATAATCGATACGCATTCCAAATCCAATCGCACCGACATCTTTACCAAAGTCACTTAATAAGCCATCATAGCGCCCACCATTTCCTAGTGAGAAACCTGACCCTGCTGCATACACTTCAAATAGCATCCCCGTGTAATAATTCATATGACTTGCTAATGTAAAATCGAATGCGATATATTTTGCAACATCTGCTATTTCTAAAATCGATGCTAGCTGTTCCATATAAAGTAGGGCTTGTTTTTCTGATAAGTATTTTGAAATTTGGCGAATACTTTTTAGCTCTGTCGCTTCTTCTAAGAAAGCAAGTAGCGTTTCCTCTTCACTACGTGGCAGACGATAGCGCGCAACTGCTTCTTCAAATCCTACAAGGTTTTTCTGCACAAGTAATTGATGTAATTCTTCAAATTGCTCATCTGTTTCAACATTTTTACGAAGAATGGCATCTAAAATACCGGCGTTTCCAATCGTAATTTTGAAATCTTCAATGCCTAATTGTTTTAAGAAATCAATCGCTGTTAAAATCACTTCCGCATCTGCATACACAGAAGAATCTCCGATAATTTCAATACCCATTTGACTAAATTCTGCTGGGCGGCCTCCTTCATGCTCCTGTGCACGGAAAACATTCTCAAAATACGCCAGACGCAACGGAATTTTTTCCTTCAATAATTTTGATGATGCAACACGTGCAATCGGCGTTGTCATGTCCGGACGAAGTACAAGCGTATTCCCTTGTGTATCGACTAATTTGAATAATGAAGATTCGACAATAGCCGACGCTTTACCGACTGTGTCGTAGTATTCAAGTGTAGGTGTTTTTAAAAATTCATAGCCACGTAACTGTAGAAATTCGCGCCCCTTACTGCGAACGGCTTCTTGCTTTTCAAATATTTTTGGGAATGTATCGCGCATTCCTAGCGGTTTTTCAAATTTACGAATTGATGACATGTTGACACTTCCTTATCCAAAATACTTTAATACACTAGAGTATTAGAGAACTAATATGTTGAAGATATTTTAACGCAATCATGTTAATTCGTCAACCTTATTTCAGATTTGATTGAATAAACAGACTATTTGAATCAAAAACGAGGTTATCTCCTCCTCGCTTCACGCTCTTCTTTCGTATAAATAATACGCATCGGATTGCCACCAGCCATTGCACCTGCAGGAACATCTTTATTCACTAATGTCATCGCAGAAACTACTGCCCCGTCGCCAATTGTCACACCTGGTAAAATTGTGGAGTTGGCTCCGATCATCACATTATTTCCAATGATAACATCACCAAGTCGGTACTCATCCACTAAATATTCATGCGCTAAAATCGTTGTGTTAAAGCCAATAATGGCGTCATCTCCAACTGAAATGCGCTCTGGGAACATCGTATCAGGTGTCACCTTCAGCGCGAAGGCTGTTCGTTTCCCTACCTTCATCCGAAGAAACGTCCGATACATCCAGTTCTTCCATGATAAAAATGGTGTAATGCGTGCAATTTCAATAACGATAAAACATTTAACAATTTTCCAAAAAGAAACCGTTTTGTATACCTGCCATAGCGACGTCGATCCTTCTACTGGATAGCGTGTCGTTTTACGCATGGCTTTTAATTCCTACGATGTCGTATAAATCCGTCATATCATGTAGGATATAATCCGGATTAAATTGCTCTAAATACGCTATACCTTTATATGACCATGCCACACCGGCTGCTTTAACGCCTGCATTATGCCCACCTAAAATATCATGTGAATTGTCGCCAATCATTAAAGTTTTTGATTTTTCAACACCAAGAAGCGCAACTGCTTTTTCAACTGGCTCTGGATGCGGCTTTGTATGCGTTACTTCATCCTGTGAAATAATAACTTCAAATAATTCCGTAATGCCCATTAAATCTAAGCCTTTTCGTAGTGTATCACCACGTTTCGTTGACACAACAGCTAAACGTACCCCTGCTTCTCGCAATGCTACTAGCACTTCTTTTACATGTGGAAACTCTGTTACTAGCTCATCGTGATGCTCCTGATTCCATAAACGATACTCAGCGACTAATGACTCCGCATTACTTGCATCTACCTCTGTAAAAGATTCCACGAGTGTTGGCCCGATAAATTTCAAATAATCTTCACGTTGATAACGTCCTGGAAATTTTGGATCAATAACATGCGCAAACGTTTCAATAATTAAATCATTCGTGTTTAACAATGTTCCATCAAAATCAAATAATAATGCTTCAAAATTCATAAAGCGGCACCTCTCTCTTCTTTTCTTTATTATAACGAAAAAAAGAGCATCGCGTTATCCGCAATACTCTTCTTCCTCAATCTTTATAACGTACTGGTTTCATTTTTACACGACGATAAATAAAAACAATCACCGCGATCACTAATGCAATTAATGAAACAAGCTGTGCTGTACGGAAGCCCATAATTAATAGACTATCTGTGCGAAGGCCTTCAATAAAGAAGCGACCGAATGAATACCAAATAACATACGTTAAGAAAATTTCGCCACGGCGGAGATTCACTTTGCGTAATAATAGTAAGACAATCAGGCCTAAAATATTCCACAGTGATTCGTATAAGAATGTTGGGTGGTAATAAATACCGCCAATATTCATTTGATTAATAATCCAATCTGGAATCATTAAGTTTTCTAAAAATTCTTGTGTCACAGGGCCACCATGCGCTTCTTGGTTCATAAAGTTACCCCAGCGACCAAGAATTTGACCAATTAAAATCGATGGCGCTAAAATATCTGCCACTTGCCAGAAGCTAACCCCACGCTTTTTACAAAATACATAAACTGTAATACCGCCACCGATTAATGCACCGTGAATCGCAATCCCACCATTCCAAATTTGAATGATATCCCCAGGATTTTGACTGTAATAAGACCATTCAAAAATGACATAGTAAATGCGCGCGCAAATGATGGCGATTGGCACTGTCCAAATTAATAAGTCGGTTAAAAATTCATCTCCAAAACCGCGTTTTTTCATTTCGTTTTGTGCAACAAAATATCCGAGTAAAATTCCGCAAGCAATAATAATACCATACCAGCGGACATCAATTGCTCCTATTGAAAAAGCTACCGGATCAATTGCCATTAAAGCTAAATCCATGTTGTTCTCCTTTCACAACGTTACATATCTGATTTTTCTTGAATAACACTTTCAAGACGTTGTGTAAATTCTTCAGCCGAGTTAATTCCTAGATTTTTCAAACGATAGTTCATCGCTGCTACTTCAATAATAACGGCTAAGTTTCGTCCTGGACGCACCGGAATCGTTAACTTTGTCAGTTCTGTATCAAGGACTTTCATCGTTTGTGTTTCTAGGCCTAGTCGGTCATATGTTTTTTCAGCATCCCATAGTTCTAAATCAATGACAAGCGAAATGCGCTTATTACGACGTACGGCACTAGCACCAAACATTGTCATAATATTAATTAAACCAATTCCACGAATCTCTAACATATGGTCAATTAACTTTGGTGCATTGCCGACCAACATATTTTCCGATTCTTGACGGATTTCTACGCAATCGTCCGCCACCAAGCGATGGCCTTTTTTTACAAGCTCTAGCGCCGTTTCACTTTTACCTACGCCGCTTTTACCTGTCAATAAAACACCAATACCATAAATATCAACTAACACCCCATGTACTGCTGTCATCGGTGCAAGACGACTTTCCAAATAGTTTGTTAACATACTTGAAAATCGTGTCGTTTTTAACTTTGTCATTAATACAGGAACATGATTTGCCTCTGAAGCTTCAATCAACTCTTTTGGCACTTCCATGTTATGTGAAATAATAATTGCCGGTGTATTTGCGGCACATAATTGATTCATACGGTCACGCTTCGCTTCAACCGATAATGTATTAAAAAATGATAACTCTGATTTTCCTAACAACTGTACGCGTTCGGCCGGGTAATGATGAAAGTATCCTGCCATCTCTAACCCTGGACGTGAAATATCACTTGTTAAAATGTGACGACCAATACCTTCTTCTCCGCTTTCTAGCGTCAAATCAAACATTTCCATTACATCTTTTGTACTCACTTGATCCACTTCATACACACTCCTCTCATACCTTCCTATTTTAGCAACCTAACACATAAAAAGAAACTGTTCCAAACGCGTAACTTTGCGTTAAGAGCAGTTTCGTAGAACAATTATTTTTTTTCAGCCAACCATTTCGCTAAAGTATCTGCTTCCTCATCTTTTACAAGACCTGCTGGCATGCCGCCTTTTGTACCTTCTTTAATAATTTTCGCAATTTCCTCTTCTGATTTTTCAGCACCAATTTTAGTAAGTGCAGGTGCTGAGCCACCTTCTAAGTTTTTACCGTGACAACCCATACATTTTTGCTCTGCTAATTGCGCTGCATCCGGTTCTGCTGAAGTACCATTTTCTTTTCCTGATTCATCACTACTTCCACATGCTGCTAACAATAGTGATGCTCCCATCATGACGCCAAAAAATGCTTTTTTCAATGTGACTCCCCCTCCAATTATTAATCCTTGCAGTCGCTTTCAGTATAGCATGAAATCTACCTAATGAACTTGCTTTGCCCATTTATTCGCTTCATAATGCATGCGTAAAATAGTACTTGCCGGTACTTCTATTTGCTGCGCAAATTGACGAATACGCTCGATTTCCATATTTTCTAACGAAATAACAAGTTGTAAATAAGGCTGTAATGGCGTAGCTTCTCCATTAAGCGTTGCAACAACACCTTCTGACAATGGCAACTGCTCTAAAATTTGATGCAACGGTCGCCCTAAAATAACATCTATCAACGAAAACATACCGACTAAAAAATATTCCGAATGCAATTTCCCACCATTATAGCGCGCTAGTGATTCACACATTTTTGCACGAATTAATGACGTCCGCATCACTTCCTCCATACGCCCCGAAACTTTCGTGTCCCGCATTTCTCGATACGTTAAAATATGCAACCACTGCTGTAAATCACGTAGTCCAAGTGAAATAATCGCCTCTTTAATCGAACGTACTTTATTCAAACGTCGTTTAGGGGAACTATTAATCAATTTTAATAATTTATAAGATAAAGACATATCACGCTCGATTGTTTCTGCTAAGTCATTAATGTTTGGATCTGTTTCACGTAAAAGAGCGATCACACGGTAATACTGTAAAATGTTCGCAGGAATTTCCTGCGTCACAATAATCTGTGGACGTTTAAAAAAATAGCCTTGGAATAACTTATAACCATGTCTACGCGCCCATGTATATTCTTCAACAGTCTCTACTTTTTCAGCTAATAATGTAATATGCGGATAATAGCTGCGCACTAAATATTCTATTTTTAGGCGTTCCTCCTCAGATGCAAGTAAGAAATCCACCTTAATAATATCAACATACTTAAAAATTTCAGATTCTAGTAAATCATCGTTTAATAAAAAATCATCTAATGCGATACGATATCCTAAACCCTTTAATTCCTGCACACGCTCGATAATATCCACTGTAATGACGATATCTTCTAGTAGTTCAACAACGACAAGTTGGGCTGAAAGTTGCTCAAATATGGGGCTCATCAAAAGATTCTCTGTGAAGTTAATAAAGCATGGCCGTCCTTGCGATAATTCATCTACACCAAATGAAACAAACGTTTTCGCAATGACATCATAAGTAGCTACATCTGCATCTGGCATCTCAAAATAATTTTTTTCATTATGGCGATACAGTAGTTCATACGCATACACTTGCTCTAACTCATCAAAAATCGGTTGCCTCCCAATATACGCTTCCAAAAGCAGCCTCCCCCTCTAACGTTGTTTCCCATTATTTTACACAAAAAAATAGCTGTAGGAAACGTATTCCCTACAGCCTTAAAAAATATGCTTATTTCTTTGAAAATTTTGCCCTAATCGCAGCAATCAAAGCTGGTAAAACCGAGATAAAAATAATCGCTAAAACAACAATTGAGAAATTATCCTTCACAATCGGAATATTACCGAAGAAGTAACCCGCTAATACGCAAACTGCTGTCCATAATGCGCCACCGATAATATTATACATAAGGAAGTAGCGATAATTCATACGACTAGCGCCTGCTACAAATGGAATGAAGGTACGGATAAAAGGCATAAAGCGCGCAATTAAAACTGTTTTACCACCATGTTTATTGAAAAATAGTTGTGCTTTTTCAACGTTTTCTTGGCTAATAAAACGCCCTAAAAAACTTCCTGGCTTGATTGTTGTTCCAACACGTTTCCCAATTTCAAAATTCAAGCTGTCGCCTAACACTGCTGCAACGAAAAATGTTAGCAACACGAGTGGTAATTTTAATCCACCTATAGCTGCTAAAGCACCGCTTGCAAATAATAATGAATCACCAGGCAAGAATGGGAAAATAACGACGCCGGTTTCAATAAAGACGATTAAAAACATCAATCCATATGTCCAGAAACCAAAGTCTTTAATCAATTCAACTAAATGTTCATCAATATGCATAATAAAGTCGAATAAAAATTTAATAATATCCAAATTTGTCACTCACAATCTTTCAAAATACGTAATGTATCATACGCCTATTGCTACTTACAAGCAACGTTTTATTGCTTTTAAAGTTGCGTATTTACATAATCTTTACAAATATTTTTCAAACCATACGACAAGTTGTTTCAGACGTTCTTGTCGTAAATTTGGGAGTCCGGTACGTGATAAATCATGATTTGCTCGTGGGAAGCGAACAAACTTCGTCGTTTTCCCCATTGATTTAAGCGTCATGTAAAACTGCTCTGCTTGCTCAATTGGACAGCGATAATCTTGCTCGCTATGTAAAATCAGTAAGGGCGTTTCAACTTTTTCCGCATATTTCAGCGGCGAATGCGCCCATAATTTATTTACATCCGTCATATCGCTACCAATTTGCCATTCTGTAAAATAATAGCCAATATCTGATACACCGTAAAAGCTTGTCCAATTGGAAATAGAGCGCTGTGTTGCCGCTACCTTGAACCGATTTGTATGACCAACAATCCAATTCGTCATAAATCCTCCGTAGCTACCACCTGTTACAGCTAAGCGATGTTCATCAATCCACGGATTTTCTTCTAAAACGATGTCTACAGCTTGCATTAAATCACGATAATCGCCACCACCATAATCATTGCGACAGCCATTGACGAATGCTTGACTATAGCCATGACTACCTCTTGGATTAACATACACAACACCATAGCCTTTTGCCGCGAACAACTGCATTTCATGAATAAAGGTATTGCCATACATCATATGTGGTCCACCATGAATATTTAAAAGTAGCGGATACTGCTTGCCCTCTTCATATGCTGCTGGTTTCATTAGCCAGCCAAATACAAGCTCACCTGCATCATTTGTAAAATTAAATGCTTCAGGCTCTACAATCGTTACCTCTTTTTCAAAAGCTGTATTAAAACGTGTTAACTGTTCACGTTCACCTGTTGAAATATTAAGTGCATATAATTCACCAATATGCGTCGAATCACTAATTGTCGCAATCGCATGGATTGCATCGTGATTAACATCATAGCCATAGACATGCTCATTTTCAGGCGTTGCTGGATAAATTGCTCCGTCAAGCGTCGCGTAATAAAGACGTGTATCACCCATCGAAGACATTTGGAAATAAAGCGCATTATCATCACACCAAACAACACCTGGGGCTACAGCACCTTGTTGTACATCCGCTGTTTGATAATCTCCTACTGGTAAGTCCATTGCTGCCGTTAAGCTGTAATAATACTGTTCTTTCACATCATAAATATATACTTCTGCATGTGCTGCATTTTTAAACGGCTCTAAAGGCGAGCCAACAAACGCTACATACCGATCATCTAAAGAAAAATACGCCTCTCCGAAATACCCTTGCATATCCGTAATCAATGTTTCTTCCTTTGTCTCGATATCTACAATATAAAGTGGTGAGCTAAAATCATGGTCCCGTTGTTCTTCATCCGCGCGATTCACAGCATATACTAGCTTCGTTCCATCATTTGATAAAGCTGCAAAATGGTAGTCAAATGTGTCATTTGTAAAACGTGTAATGCGCTGTGTAAGTACATCAATTGAGCCAATTTGGCTATGACGATTTTTAGCGAGTAATCCCATCCCATTTAATTTGTAGCGCATGCCGCTAACTTCATATACGTCTGGGCGCTTAGGATTGATTTTCGTTGCCATATCTGTAAATTCTTTATCTTCTTCTACATTGGCACTAAACCAAATAGATTCTGAATTCGGTGACCATTCATAGTTTGTTAGACCGTACATAAAGTTCGTTAAGCATTGTGCTTCGCCACCTCGAGTTGGCAAAATATATAGTTGATTCTTTTTAGAACGCGTCGCTAAAAAACTTACATAACGTGCATCTGGTGACCACTTAATATTTAAAATACGTTCCTTAAGATGTGTCCATTGCGTAATTTCTTTCGTTTCTAAATTAATATGATACAAGTAGCCATAATACGTATTGTCGCGATCATTCATCTCTGTACGGACAAAAATTGCTTCTTTTCCATTTGGTGATAATACTGGACTTGTAACTGAATGTAATTGATATAAATCCTTTGCTTCTATTAAACGTGTCATCTCAAATTCCCCCTCGAAATTCTTCGTATACCATATCTTACCATACTCACTAAATTATCTAAGTTTTCTATTATGTTCTGAAAATTTATGTAAAAACCCTTGTCTTTGTCATGTATTTGTCACAGTTTTATGATAACATTGATAATGCAATTTCATAGCATCGGAGGCGTTTTTATGTCAAAACAGCAACCTGAACTTCAGCGAGGTCTGGAGTCAAGACACATCACGTTAATGTCGCTCGGTGCCGCTATCGGGGTAGGATTATTTTTAGGTTCTGCGGGAGCAATTAAGTTAGCCGGACCTGCCGTCTTACTGACTTACGCACTCGGGGGTATTTTCATTTTTTTCATGATGCGTGCACTTGGTGAAATCGCAACAGATCATCCTGTTGCGGGTTCATTCAGCCGCTACGCACAGGAGCTACTAGGCCCACTCGCTGGATTTTTAACGGGCTGGAACTATTGGTTCTTATGGATTGTCACATGTATGGCGGAAATTACTGCAGCAGGAATTTACATGCAACTGTGGTTCCCGGATTCGCCAAAATGGATGTGGGCATTATTTGCACTTATCCTAATGACGATTATTAACCTAATCGCTGCAAAAGCATTTGGTGAACTGGAATTTTGGTTTGCAATGGTTAAAGTCGTAGCCATCATCTTTATGATTGTTCTAGGCCTTGGCTTAATCTTATTTGGCCTTGGAAATGGCGGAGATGCAATTGGTTTCAGTAATTTATGGTCACATGGTGGATTTATGCCAAATGGATTTGGTGGTATCATCGCCGCACTACCAATTGTTATGTTCGCTTACTTAGGAGTTGAAATGATTGGTGTAACGGCTGGAGAAGCGAAAAATCCGAAAAAGATAATTCCACGTGCAATTAATACCGTATTAATTCGTATTCTCGTATTCTATATCGGGGCATTAACGGTCATTATGGCTATTTATCCGTGGGATCAAATTACAGATGGTAATAGCCCATTTGTCATGATGTTTGAAAACGTTGGTATTCGTTACGCAACCGGAATTATTAACTTCGTTGTATTAACCGCTGCCCTTTCAAGCTGTAACTCAGGAATTTTCAGTACGGGTCGTATGTTATTTAATTTAAGTCATCAAAAGCAAGCTCCAAAAATTTTCGGAAAAGTTGGTAAAACAGGTGTACCTACAAATGCGATCTATATGTCTGCAATTGTTTTACTAATTGGCGTTGTATTAAACTACTTTGTCGATGAAAAGGTCTTTACATATATCACAAGTGTTTCAACATTTGGAGCTGTCTTTACATGGATTATGATTTTGATAACACAAATTAAATATCGTAAAACCTTATCGAAAGAACAAATAAATAAGTTATCATTTAAAATGTTCCTTTATCCATTTACGTCGTATATTTCGATTATTTTCTTCTTATTCGTCGTTATTTTAATGGCATTTAACGAAGGCACTCGTATCGCATTAATTGTCGGTCCAATTTGGATGATTTTATTGCTTGTTCTATACTTCGGTTACTATAAAAATAAAATGATTAAATAATCATTCATAGGCCCACAGCGCAAAAAGAACGACTGAGTTTACGCTGTGGGTTATTTTGTCTAGGAGGGTAAAGTTGTGCAAGACACTTTTACATTATTCGAACCATTATTTTATTTTATTTTAGCACTATCACTTATCATGCTTGTACTGGCGATTATTCCAAAATATCGCTCGCGCTTTTATCAAACATTCTTTGGGGTTAGTAACTTAGTATTCATCATATTACTATTTTTCACAGAGGGTATTGTTGTTGAAGAATTTGATTTAAAAGGTGATGAGGTAACTTTTTCACTTGGTATCATCGCTGTTACAATTAATATATTAGCTGTATATTTTGCCTTTCGTAAAAGAAAAGTATAAAAAGAGACTGGGACAAAATACGTCATGTTCCTTTTTTAGCGTTTGCCACGAAAAACCGGAACCGCGCCGTAGCGCGATTCCGGTTTTTCTTATGCCCATAGGAGAGGTTGCTTTTACACGTATTTCTCAATCTCTTTTATAATTCATATTTTAAAATTTTTCCTGTACTATTTTTAGGTAACATCTCAATTTGTTGAATACGTACCGGACATTTATAGCGTACTAAACGTTTCGCACAATATGCTTTTAAATCTTCTTCATCTAGTTTCGTATTACTTACAACAAACGCTACAACTTCCTCATCTAGTTGCTTACTACGTTTTCCGACAACTGCTACCTCTGTTATATCTGGATGACGATATAGGACTTCTTCCACTTCTTTTGGGTAGACATTGTATCCACCTACCAAAATTAAATCTTTCTTTCGATCTACAATCGTCACATACCCTTCCGAGTCGATAAATGCTAGATCTCCTGTTCGTAGATAATGCCCTGTAAAAGCCGCAGTAGTTGCTTCAGCATTTTTATAATACCCTGCCATCACATTTGGTCCACTTACCGCAAGCTCGCCGATATGCCCTGTTGCTACTTCGCTTAATCCTTCATCTATAATTTTAAGCGACACATTTGGAATAGCCGTCCCTACTGTACCTATTTTAGTGCGCCCTACAGGATTAAAACATGTAACAGGAGAAGCTTCTGATAAACCATACCCTTCTGAAATTTGTATATTAAAGATATTGGCAAACTTTTCGTGAATGGCAAGTGGAAGTGGTGATCCTCCAGAAATAGCTAAACGCAAACTACTTAAATCTCGTTTCGTAGCTGCTTGTACCATATAGTTATACATTAATGGAACGCCTGCAAATAATGTTGCTTGTTCACGTTCAATTGTATCGAGTACAGTAGTTGGACTAAACCGTGGTAAAATAATTAACTTCGCTCCAACAAATAACGGCGCATTCAAAGCTACAGTTAATGCAAACACATGAAATAACGGTAATGCGACAATAACGATATCCGTTGTCTTATATAAGAAAAACTGTGCAACATCTCGCGCATTACTATATAGATTTAAATGACTTAACATAGCTCCCTTTGGCTTACCTGTTGTGCCTGATGTATATAAAATTAGTGCGGTTTCTGTATCCGTCACATGCCAATTTGTAGGTTTACATCCTTCTACGTGATTAATCTCCTCAATCGTTGTATATGGTACTTTACCAATTCCATCCGTTGAAGCAACAATAGCATACCTAACGTCTCCATTATCTAAAATGTACGATAGCTCCGCTGCTGTATAGTCTGGATTTAAAGGCACCGCTACTGCTCCAATTACCCAAATAGCATATAGACTTTCCACAAATGCTCGATGGTTATCCATGATTAATGCAACATGATGTCCTTTTGATACACCTTGTGTACGTAAATGAACGGCAATCCCTTCAACTCGCTCACATAAAGCCTCGTAATTCACTGTTTGCCCTTCAAATATGAGCGCAGCGCGATCTGGCTGCTGACTTGCTAATCGCTGTAGTAAATTCAACATGCGTCACCTCTTCTACCCTTTATTATACAAAAAAGGAATCGTACCCGAAACAGGCCGATTCCTCTATATTATTTTAAATGCGCTAAATAACGCCAACGAATCAAATAGAAATACAATAATTGTAGTCCAGTCATAATTCCCACTACCATAATAAGCGTTTTTGCAATCGATAAATCCGCAATACCTTCCCAAAATACTTGAAGGCCAATAAAAGCAAAACTGCTGTTAACTACTGCCACACCCCATGGTAAAAAGAATTGTGGAATAAGTTGGCGGTTTACCAGTTTACGTATTTCTCGATCTGTTACGCCCATTCGTCGAAGTGTCGTATACTGAACTTTGTCACGATCTAAGTTTGCATATAATTTAAAGTAAATAAAACTACCTGCTGCTAAGAAGAATACTGCAGAAGCTAAAATACCGATAAATAAAATGAGCGCAAAGGTTGAGCGTAGAATCTCGTAATCAATCCCATTATTTTTATAATAAAACGGCGTTGTTCCTTGGCTGTTCGTTAACGATGCCTCTGTCATAATATTATCGAGTGCATGCCCAACATATTGTGTAGCAGTCCAATCCTTAACAGTGAATGCGAAGATTTTATCAATGCGACTACCTGTATGATAGCCTTCTTTTAAATTATAAAGACGCGCATAATCATTACTCTCTACAACAATCGCATTAACACCCAATTGATCTTTTGAAAAGAAGCTGACAGGATACGCACCTTGAATACGAATATTCACATCATTTTCAACCAATGTTGTCTTTATATCTAATGTATTCAATGTTTTATACGCTTCATCTGAATATGGAATAAACATTGCATGACCGCGTTTCAAATCGATGGTGGGTTCATCTAATGCTTTTGCTAACTGATTAAATTGTTCCTCACTAACAACTTGAATTGCCTTGCCCGTTTTTGAAGACGTCTGTGGTTTCACTTCGAGCATCGATAGTTGATAATCTAAATTGCGATCATTTAACTCATCTTCTAAACTCATCAAATGCTGATATTCATACGGATTATCAAGTTTACTAATATAAATCATACTAATTGGATTAATTTGATGATATTGATGTGTAAATGCCGACATCGAACTCAATGTACCTATCGCTAAAAATGATAACGTTGATACAATCGACGAAATAAAAAACATACGAGAATTTGCTTTTAGCATTTTTGCATACTCTGACCAAGCAAGTAAGCGATATTTACGCCAATAAATTTTCTTAGACTTCCTTAACAAATCAATTATAAATAACACCGCATCACTAAAGAAGAAATACGTCCCAATCATCATAATCGGTGGCACAACGAGCGCTAAAAACAGCAAATTACTTTTATCTACATTCAACATAATATAATAGGTTAAACCAAGTAATAAAAATCCTGTAATAGCACCCATTTTCGAATAAAGCTGTGGTTGAATATTTTTATCTGTTCCACGTAATAAGTAAATTAACTCTTGGTCTTTAATTGTTAGAACACTTAAATGTGACACTACAATAAAGAGCGTTGCAAATGTCAAAATCGTTAGCATAAATGGTTTCCATGAGAAATAAATTGGCAATGCGGAAATCTGTAAAATTTCACGAATGACCATAAAGAAAAATTTTGAAAAAGCAAAGCCAAATAAAATCCCCACAATAATCGATGCAAAACCAATTAGCATCGTTTCAAGCGTTACTAGTTTATTGAGTTGCTGCTTCTCCATCCCAAGTTGCATTAAAACCCCAAATTCTTTCGAACGCGCTTCTAAAAAAGCACGCATCGAATAAAAAAGGAAAAAAAGCATAAACAACACTAAAATGATTTGTGCAAAGTACATACCACGAAATGCAATATCAATCATAAACTCATTTTCAACCTTAGGATGATACATCAACATCGAATAAATAAAAAACACCATTACCGATGATACACTAGCTAAGAAAAAGGCTGCATAAATACGATGATTTCGTACAACATTACGATAAGCGAACTGACGAAAACTCACCGACATGACCTCCTAATAGGCTCAACACATTTAAAATGCGTTGGAAAAAGGTTTGACGATGGTCTTCACGGTAAATTTCATTGAAATATTCGCCATCCTTAATGAATAACACACGGTCACAGTAACTAGCTGCAATCGGGTCATGTGTCACCATAACGATGGTTGTATTATCTCGTTTATTAATTTTCCCAAGTAACTCAAGCACATCCTTCGATGAATTTGAATCTAAATTACCTGTTGGTTCATCTGCTAAAATAAGCGTCGGTTTATGAATAAGCGCACGCCCAATCGCTGTTTTTTGCGCCTGACCTCCTGAAATTTCATTAGGCAGACGATGTAAAATATCCTCCATGCCTAAATGATGTGCAAGCTCTGCAACGCGAGCTTCCATCTCTTTTACATTCATATTATCAAGCGTTAATGGCAACACCATGTTTTCTTCGACATTCAATGTTTGGAGTAAATTAAAATCTTGAAAAATAAAGCCTAATTCTCGACGACGGAAAAAAGCCAATTCATTTTTTTTCAATGTATGCGGATTGACACCATTGACTAAAATTTCCCCGGCTGTTGGTCGATCAACTGTTGAAATCATATTCAAAAGAGTTGTTTTACCACTGCCAGATGGCCCCATGACTGCGATAAATTCACCTTTTTCTACTTCGAAGCTTAACTGATTAATCGCACGATGCGTTACTTTGCCCTCATATACCTTTGTCACATCATTAATTTCTAAAATCGCCATTAAAAATCCCTCCACTTATGACAAATTGAATGTCACCGTTACCGTTGTACCAGCGTCAACTGCTGAATCAATCGTTAATGTATGGCCTAGCTTGTGACAAATCTCGTCTGCTAAATACAGCCCCATACCTGTTGATTCACCAGATTTACGACCATTTTCACCCGTAAAGAACGCTTTTTTTACACGTTTTAAATCGGTGGACGGAATACCTATCCCTTCATCACGCACATGCAACTTCACTTCATTTGCGGATGTTTCTGTTGTAATATACACTTTCTTACCCTCTTCAAATGTATACTTCACAGCATTCGTAATAAACTGGCCAATAATAAATTTCATCCATTTCGAATCCGTCATGACGAGCGTTTCTTCCGCGATCTCGACGTTTGGAAAAACTCGATTCGTAATAAATAAACGTTTGTTTTGATTGACGACTTCCATGACAAGATGTTTCAGATCAACCTTTTCAATATGCATATCTTCTTCAAATGTATCAAGACGCGCATTCATAAGTACCATTTCAAGCCCATGCTTTAAGCATTCTACTTCTTCTTGTACACCTTTTTTATCAAGCTCATCTGGATCTTGTAACATCAACTCTAATACGGCAAGCGGTGTCTTCATTTGATGCACCCATTGATTCATAAACTGAAGATGACGATTTTGCGCTGCATACAATTCCTGCGCTTCAAGCTGATAAATACGATACAATTCATGCACATATTCTTCACTCTGAATTTGCTCAGCCGTTTTCCCAGTTGATTGGAGTGCATCCTCCATCGTTTTTGGTACTTGTAAAATTTTTTCATAATAGCGTTTACGAATAATATAACGAGTCACCAAAAATGTTCCTGTTAGCATCAATGTAATTAAAATCGAATAAATTGCTGTATTCATATCACGGAAACCATCTAGCCAATATAAAACTAAAATAAAACCTACTAGAAAGATTTCAAATATAATAATCGATACATGTTCGCGTAAGAACAGCCACACTAATTGCATCGCTACACTTCCTGACTATTCAGTACGAAACGATAGCCTGCACCTCGTACCGTTTCAATGGTTGATAGTACATTGTAATCTGCTAGCTTTTTACGCACGCGTGTCATGTTCACATTTAATGTGTTTTCATCTACAAAAGCTTGGTCATCCCAGAGTTCTTCAAGTAAGCGTTCACGTGAGACTACCTTTGGCGATTCCCCCATCAATAGCTCCAAAATAACACTTTCTTTCTTTTGTAATGCTAGTTGATCTGTTTTTGTATGCAGTTCCATGCGTTCTAAATAAAGTGTTAACTGTCCTAACTTAATCGTACGTTCTTCTTGCTTTGCCGCATACTCGCCATATGTACGGCGTAATTGGCTTTTAATTTTTGCTAGAACAATTTCGTAATGGAATGGTTTTGTAATGAAATCATCGCCACCATTTTCGAGCGCAAAAATTTGATCCATCTCGCCTGAACGAGCTGAAATATAAATAATTGGTACCGTCGTAAACTGACGTAGTTGACGACACCAATAAAACCCATCATAAGATGGCAAGTTTATATCAAGCAGTACGAGATGAGGGTCGAACGCTTTAAATTCTTCAATAATCTGATCGAACATTTCCACTGTTTTCACTTCGTAGTGGTACTTGCGAAGTGTGTCCGCAAGCATATTTGCGATTTTCGTATCGTCTTCTACGATTAAAATCCGGTGGGTATTCATCGATTCTCCCCTCCATTTCTGTTAATACATTAATTCAACAAAATCTTCTAATGATGTACCACCAAAATAGCGCGGTACATCGATTTCTTTTAACGCCTCAATAATCGATTCTTTTTCATAGCGTTTTCCTACTAAGGCCTCTTCAATGTCCTTCATATCGCCAATCCCGAAAAAGTCCCCAAAGATATGGACGTCTTGCATGATACCTTTGTTCACAGTTAAGCGTAAATCGATAAAGCCCGATGCAAATTTTTTCGAACGTTGAATGTTGAATTTTGGTGATTTACCGTAATTCCATTCCCATTTTTGATAACGTTCTTCCGAAATTTTATGGATTGCAGCCCAGTCTTCATCTGTTAAATCATAGTATTTTACATTATCTAAGCCACCGAAAATTGATTTTAAAATTTCTAATCGGAAATCTTCAACTGTCATCGATTTATCTTCTAACATTTCTATCACATTCGTTACACGTGAACGTACAGATTTAATCCCTTTTGACTCGATCTTTTCTTTTTTCGGACGTAGCGCATTTACGACTTCGTCAATATTTGCATCAAACATTAATGTGCCATGGCTAAACATACGACCGTTTTTTGAAAACATTGCATTACCTGAAATTTTACGACCATTTGCTAAAATATCATTACGACCAGAAAGCTCTGAATCAATGCCCATATTTTTAAGTGCATCTACTACAGGTTGCGTGAATTTTTTAAAGTTTTGGAAGTTGTCACCGTCGTCAACTGTTAAAAAGCTAAAGTTTAAATTTCCTAAATCGTGATAAACTGCACCGCCGCCTGATAAGCGACGCACAACAATAATTTCTTTTTCATCTACATAGTCTGTATTGATTTCCTCAACTGTATTTTGATTACGACCAATGATGATTGATGGCTGGTTAATATAGAAAAGTAATAATCCCTCATCAACATTTAAATTATTTAATGCATACTCCTCAATTGCTAAGTTAATACGTGGGTCATGAATGCCCTTATTATCAATGAATAACATGGAATAAATCCTCCCTTTTTCGTTCTATAAATATTTTAACTTAAATTTGATTTTTTGTATTGACTTTTAATCTTCTGTTATAATACAATAAGTAACAACAAATCAGTAATATAACAGATTGAAGGAGGAGAATGAATATGTTAGAAAACGTAGTAGAATTTTTCAAAAACTTACCAGCTAAGAATTGTGCAGAATGTGGTGAAAAAATTGAGGAACAAAGTGAGTGCTACTCTAACACTTGCGAAAAATGCAATTCTCTATAAACCTTAATCACTGACTATTACTGTATTAATCGCTACCCCAATGGCTATTAATACTCTCATTCATAATTTGTCGTTTAAATACTTTATGAATCTATAATTAAATCGCTTAACGAAAAGAGGACACGCCCCCAACGTGTCCTCTTTTTTTTCGTAGTAATACAGTTTTATGCTTTTTTCACTGCTAACTCTACTGTTCTTTACTATTAATTAAGACGTATAAAAAAAGAACTGTAGTAGCACAGTTCTTTACATGTCTTCAAACGCATATAGTGGCAAATATAATGTCACTGTTGTCCCTTTGCCAACTATACTGTCGATTTTCCATGATCCATGATGCACTTTTATTAATTGATCAACAATCGAAAGGCCAAGACCACTGCCGCCATCACTACGACTTCGCGCCTTATTCACACGATAAAATCGCTCTGAAACATATGGTAAATCTTTTGCTGGTATCCCTATTCCATAATCTTTTACTTGTAACTTCGCCGTCTTTCCTTCTCTACAAGCAGAAACAAATACAGTTGTTCCAGCATCTGAGTAGCGAATCGCATTTTCAATCAAATTAACAACGATTTGTTTCAACTTTTCTTCATCCGCTTCAACAATTAGTTCTTCATCAGCCTCTACAACGATCCTCATTTGCTTAACCTGCGCTCGCTGCTCTGCTAACGCTGTCGCCTCGCGTAACGACTCGGCCAATACAAGTGGCATCAGTTCGATTTTTTCGATTTGCTCTGCACGAGACAATTGTAATAATTCTGTTGTTAGTTTTTCCATACGTTCCGCTTCTCTCGCTATTAACCCCAGTTTTTCATCACAATCTTCTTTCGGAATAAGTCCGTTCGCTAGTGCTTCACTATAGCCTTTAATATAGCTAATTGGTGTCCTAAGCTCATGTGAGACATTTGCCAAAAATTCTTTTTGTTGCTCATCACTTTTTTGAATAGAGGTAGCCATTTCATTAAACGTCTGTGATAACTGACCAATCTCATCCTTCGATGTCACTTTTACACGTGTTGTGTAATCACCATGAGCCATATCATGTGACGCCTTTTGCAAGCGTTTAAGCGGCTTCATAATAACTCCAATACCTTTTATTGTAATAAAGGTCATAAAGGCTAAGAAAAGCAATGCTGCAATTATAATGAGTGTAATATCTTTCGAGGCTAGTTCTGTAATCTTTTCGAGCGGAAAATATAAATATAAAATTCCTTCTAGTCGTTCATTATCAACAAGTGGCACAACAACTGAAATTAATTGTCGATCAAAGCGTTTCTCATAACCTTGCTTCGTCACTGTATTCCCTTGCAATAATTGCTGCCTTTCTTCCGGTCCAATGAGTGTATCGTATTCTATATCAAACGGCACACAAGCACTTAGCTCACGTGGATTTCGTACTGCAAAAACATTTATATTTGAATACATATTATAACGGTCAACTGCTTCTACAAAATCATCTGCTACTTTACCGCCGTCATACATCCCAGTGAGTTTGGTTCCAACTTCAATCATAGATTGCTTTGTATCTTGCACGTATAAACGCTCATATAAAAAATTAGTTAAGGCGTACATAAAAAATACTGTAAATACTAAAAAAGAAACGACTAACAGCCAAATTTTTGTCGATAGCTTTTTCATTATTGGTCACATCCAAAGCGATAGCCTATTCCCCAAACAGTTTGAATATATCTACTTGCAATCTTTCCTAATTTTAAGCGTAATGTTTTGATATGTGTATCAACTGTACGTGTACCACCTTCATAATCATGCGACCATATTTGTGTTAATAATTGTTCACGTGTATAAACGATATTCGGATGTTTCATAAATAAATGTAGCAAATCAAACTCTTTCATCGTAAGCGACACGCGCTTCCCATCATAGGTTACTTTACGCGCAATTTCATCAAGTATAAGTTTTTCATAATGTATATTCGATGAGGTCTGGTGTATAGCGCCTGCACGACGTAATACCGCTTCGATACGTGCTACTAATTCTTCTCCGCTAAACGGTTTGACAATATAGTCATCTCCACCAAGACGCAAGCCATGAACTTTATCCTCATTTGCATCTTTTGCTGTTAAAAAAATAATGGGTACATTCGATATCTCCCGAATCTCTGCACACACCTCAAAACCATCTTTTCCAGGCATCATCACATCAAGTAGCACAAGATCGATATCTAATTGTGCCAATAAATCAAGCGCTTCTTGACCATTTGATGCCTCGTATGTTTTTAGGCGATCTTTCTGTAGCATAATGCGTACAAGCTCTCGCATTGGTTGTTCATCGTCTACAATTAAAATCGTCGTCATCTACTTTTCCCTCACTAACAATTGAAATGGTCCAGTACCAACTGTTTGGCTACGCTCTACTTCTGTCCCGTTTGTCCAATAAATTTTATGATCATCATACCCTGCCACAATAATATGTCCTGAAAAGCTTGCAAGTGTAAATGGATTTGCGCCAACTTCCTTACTTGAAATCTCTTTACCGTCTGTATCTAGCTTATGCAGCACATTCTCGCCATGACTCAATACATAAATCGCATTATTATCCTTTAAGAAAGCAATCGGCATCATTGGTAGTTTCACTTTTTTTAGCATATCACCTGTTTTAATATTAAGTCTTACTACATTGTCATTTGGTGTACTGCCTGAACCATGTCCACCAATCCATAATTCATTATTAACAACTACTAGACCATTAGATGACGCTGGAATTTTCCATTCATGCTGTTTTTGAAGTGTTTTTGCGTCTAATACACTCAACATTGTATCTTTAAAATTCACGACAAATAATTGATGGTTATACCGTATCATCGACATCGGATACTTTCCTACCTTTTGCGTTGAACGCTCTTGACCGTTTTCATCATATGCGGATACTGTATTAGTCCAGCTATTCGCTAAATAAACAAGCTTCGTCTGCTCATCATAAAGCGCATTTGTAGTCCCTTCACCTGTTTCTATTTCAGTTACTCTTTTCCCTGTACTTAATTGAAAAATATCAGCATGTTCTAGGTCATGACCATATAATAAAATGCGGTCATCGCCAATCAATGTCGCGCCACTATAAGCTTCTGCAAGTGGCCATACCGCAAGCTGCTTCCCCTTTGAATCAATAAAATCAATCGAGGGCTCTTGAATATTCACTGATGCAATAAAATCTGTTTGTGTATCAATCTCTGAATATGCAGAATGATTGCACGCCACAAGCAAACTGCTAAGAAACATTATTCCAAGTAATTTAAACCGCACAATCATTCCTCCCTTTCCTTTATTGTAACGAATCGTTGTGAAATGTCTGTGAACTATTAGAGAAAAATAAAAGAGGCTCGCCTAAGCTTGCCTCTTTCTATCATTTATTTAAATAACTCATCTAATAATTCTTCTGCACTCTTCATTCCTTGCTCAATGCACTTTGGCAAGGAAATGCCTTCATAAGAATTACCCGCAAGGCGAACAGTTGGAAACGCCTCATAGAGTTCTTTTTTCGCATGCTTAATTCGGTCAATGTGGCCGATTGTATATTGTGGCATAGAATCTTTCCATCTCGATACAACCGTTTCAACTGGCTGCTCTGTTACACCAGACAATTGCTTCAAATCCTCAATAACTGTTTTTTCAATTTCGCTATCCGATAATTCAACAATGGCAGCATCACCCGTGCGACCGATATAACAATTCAGTAATGTATATCCTTTTGGCGCAATATGCGGGAATTTCATCGTTTCATTTGTAACGGATGTTAACGAATAATCGCTATTACGTGACATATAAACATCAGTACCATCAAACTCTGGTAACGTCTCGTCTTTAAAAATCATCGAAACAGAAGCTACTGTATTGGATGGAATACTTTTTAAATCTTGTAATAATTGTTGCTCGCTAAAAAGTTTTTGTGCTGCCTGGTGAGGCGTCGCAATAACGACCCCATCTACTAACAGCTTTGATTTATTATTGAGCGCTAAACAAACACGGTCGTTTGATTTCTTAATTGATTGCACACGTACACCCTTCATTAGCTGACCATTAAATGCATCTGCAAGAGCATCAACGATAATATCCATTCCATTTGTAAATGTTTGCACAGAAAAAGCATTATGCTCCTCTGTAAATGTACGTGGATCCATTGATGTTAACTCACGGCGCATTCCTCGCATGACACTTCCCGTTTCCTGCTCATATTGTAGCAAGGTTGGTAATGTCGCTTGAAGGCTTAGCTCGTCGATGTCGCCAGAAAACACACCCGATAGAAAAGGCTCTATTAAGTTTTGTACAAATTCTTCGCCAAAACGTCGGCGCATAAATTTCCCGAGAGATTGATCCCCATCAATTCTGCTCGGTGGTAGAATCCAATCTGCTGTAGCTCGTACTTTTCCGCTCCACGACACCAAGTTCGATGCCATAAATGGTTTGATTTGTGTTGGAATCCCTAGAATAGTGTTCTTTGGGACTGGCTGCAGTTCTTTGTTGTTCACCGCAATATATGTTTTTGCATTCGCTGTTTGTACTAGGTCATGATCAATCCCTAATTTTGTCGCTAAATCTAAAACAGTATGGTTGCGGTCAATAAAAGAATCTGGCCCGCGTTCAATTATAAAACCATCCTTGCGTAGCGTTTGAAGTTTCCCACCTAAACGATGAGAACCTTCTAATAATACGATTTCTAATGGATAGTGATGTAATTTCGCCTGTTCCTGCAAATAGAACGCTGCCGATAAACCGGTGATTCCGCCACCGATTATGGCTACCCTTCGCGTATTGTCAGTCACATGTATCATCACTTTCTATCCTATTTCGCGAACGCTTTCTGAACGGCATCTGCCATAGCATCAATGAATAAAGCATTGTCATTTGGCATTGCTGGACGGTGATAGTTCGCACCTAATTCTTCACATACTGTCTTACATTCATAGTCATTGTCATAAAGTACTTCTAAATGTTCTGCAACAAAACCAACTGGTACATAGGTGAATGAACGGTACCCTTTATCATTGTATAAGTCACGTGTTAAATCTTGTACATCTGGGCCTAACCAAGGATCTTTTGTTTGTCCAGCTGATTGCCATCCAAATGCAACATTTTTCAAACCTGTACGTTGTTGTAGTAAATCTTTTGTTTCGAATAGTTGATCTGCATATGGGTCACCCATTGCGATAATTTTTTCTGGAAGAGAATGCGCACAAACAACTAAACAAGCTGTTTCACGTTCTTCATCTGACATTCCATCAAATTCAGCATTAATTTTTTCAGTCCAGTATTGTAAGAATTTTTCTTCCTTATACCAGCTATCGATGCCTTTAAATTTGAAGTTTGCATCTAATGTTTGAGCTTTTTCGATTGCACGTGTGTGATACGCTTTAGTTGAGAATGATGAAAAGTGTGGTGCTAATACGATACCAACAGCTTCGGTTATACCATCATTAATCATTTGTTCAACTGCATCTTCAATAAATGGTGCAATATGTTTTAAACCGATATACACTTTATATTCCACTTCATCTTGTACTTCATTTAAACGAGCACCTAATGCAGCTGCTTGTTTTTCTGTCGTTGCTGCAAGTGGTGAAATACCACCGATTGCCTGGTAGCGACTACGTAAGTCTTCGATTTGTGCGTCTGTTGGACGGTGTCCGTGACGAATATGTGTGTAGTATGGAATTAAATCTTCGTCTTTTTGTGGTGTGCCGTATGCCATCACTAATAAACCAATTTGCTTTTTCATTATTGTTGTCACCTCAAAAATTATTTTTTCGCGATTTGTTCGCGGCTATAGTCATGGATTAATGTTGTTAAACGTTTTAATACATCTGGATCAACAGATGGGAATACACCGTGACCTAAGTTGAAAATATGCCCAGGCGTTTCTAATCCTTGGTCGATAATTACTTTGGTACGCGCTTCAAGAACATTCCAATCTGCTAATAGAAGCGTTGGATCTAAGTTTCCTTGCACTGGCTTTGTGATTCCCATTTGACGTGCTTGCTTAATTGGTAAACGCCAATCTAATCCAACCACATCAAGCGGTAGCTCCTGCCAATCAAGTACGAGGTGGCTTGTGCCAACCCCGAACATAATCATTGGTACGCCTTCATCTTTTAATTTATTAAAGATTCGTGTCATAACAGGCTTAATAAAAATTACATAATCTTCATGGCTTAATGCGCCTGCCCATGAATCAAAAATTTGGAATGCTTTTGCACCAGCTTTAATTTGTGCTTTCAAGTCTGTAACAATCATATCTCCTAATTTATCCATTAGTTTAAACCATGCTTGTGGCTCAGATACCATAAATGATTTTGTTTTCGCATAGTTCTTTGATGGACCGCCTTCAATCATATAACTAGCAAGCGTAAATGGTGCACCTGCGAAACCGATTAACGGTACATTTAATTGTTCTTCTGTTAAAAGTTTAATCGTATCTAATACGAAGGGCACATGCTCTTCTGGATGAAACTCACGTAAATTATCAATATCCTTCGCTGAGCGAATTGGATTTGAAATAACAGGACCCACACCAGCTTGAATTTTCACATCAACGCCCATTCCAGGAAGAGGCGTTACGATGTCTTTGTATAAAATTGCCGCATCAACATTGTAGTTTTGTACGGGTAAATGTGTGACATACGCACAAAGTTCAGGTTGATGTGTAATTTCCTCAAGTGAGTATTTCTCTTTAATTTTGCGGTATTCTGGTTGTGAACGACCGGCTTGGCGCATATACCAAACAGGGGTATGCTCCGTGCTCTCACCACGAGATGCACGTAATAAAGTATCATTAAAAACTGTCATATCTGTATTTCTTCCCTTCTCTCATTTCTAATTTTACATAAAAAATCCGACGTTTGTATCCATTGTTCACTATAATCTTTCAATGCCGCGATGTATAGTTTTCGGCTCAATTTGTCATATAAATTTCTTAAAACGTGACAGAATTTTGTCGGTTTCGTTTCACCTCTCTGTTATAAGGTAATATAATAAATACACTATTAAATAAAGGGGTATAACCATGACAAATTTATATATTGCAATTGGTACAGCCGATTTCATGCAAACGCTTAAAGAAAAGTATAAAAAAGAACAAATGATTTTAGCACATAATGAAATCAATTCAATTTTGCTTCATGAAACCGATAAAAAAACAAAGTTCGCAGCACCAAAAAAATATGAGGTTGTCGCGTCAGAAGGTCAGCTTGAAGAACACGGCTTTTTTGCAGTAATCTACGTATCTATTATGCAAGAACAACATCAAGTATTTGAAGATCGTTTTAAACAGCGCCAACATGGCATCGGTAAAGAACCTGGCTTCGTTGCATTCCGTTTATTACGTCCTTTAAATGATACAGATTACGCTGTTTTAACAGAATGGACAGGTGCCGGGTCATTTGAAGCATGGAAGTTAACAGATGATTATAAGGATGCCATCGCTAGTTATCAGGAAATTGGCACAATTAATATGAACAGTCAGGCATTTGAACCAACACTCTTTACAAAAACGTATACAACAAATCTTGACGATGTTGACTTCCCCGATGAGGATGACGAACGCCGTTAATAAATAAGCTGGCCAATATGGTCGGCTTTTTCAATATACAAAAAGAAAGTGGGGATTTTATGGATTTTTATCGAGAAATTTCAGATGCTTTTGAAGAAATGCGCCAAACACGACGTTTTTTACATATGCACCCCGAACTGTCGTTTAAAGAAACAAAGACCGCTGCTTTTATTACCGCACAATATGATGCCATGGGTGTCCACTACGAATCAAACTTTGGTGGAGGCTATGGTATCGTTGCACGAATTAATGGCGCAAACCCAGGTAAAACAATTGCGCTTCGTGCAGATTTTGATGCACTACCTATTCATGACCAAAAAGAGGTTCCATACCGTTCCCAAACAGACAATGTTAGCCATTCTTGTGGCCATGATGGGCACACTGCAATGCTTCTTACGATTGCACGTATTTTAAAGCGTCATGAAAAAACGATTAGTGGTAACTATGTTCTAATTCACCAGCCCGCAGAAGAACATCCGCCAGGTGGTGCTATCGACATGATTAAAGCAGGTTGTTTAAATGGTGTGGATGCTATATTTGGAACACATCTCTGGTCACTTTTTGAAAGCGGTCATATTTATACAACACAAGGTCCACTTATGGCAGCCGCCTCCAACTTTAAAATTACATTAATCGGTAAGGGCGGCCATGGTGGTGCACCACAAACTTCAGTTGATGCTATTGCGTTGACCGCTACGGTTATTCAACAGCTTCAGCAAATCGTTTCTAGACGACTTAATCCATTATCTCCAGCAGTTCTTTCAGTCGGTGCAATAGAAGCTGGCGAGACCTATAATATCATTGCAGAAAAAGCCATTTTAAAAGGCACTGTACGCGTATTTGATGATGAAACCAAAAAAGAAGTTTACGACGAAATGACGCGTATTTTGCAAGGTATTTGTCTGAGTGCCGGTGCTTCCTATGAACTTAATATTATTGATGGGTATCCACCGGTTATTAATGATGATCGCTGCGCACAATTCTTACATGATTTTGCTTACTCAGTGCCTGCTGTTATCGATAGCCATTTTATTCAGCCGTTGATGGTCGGCGAAGACTTTGCATATTATCTAGAGCAAGTTCCTGGCGTCTTTTTCTTGACTGGTGCAAAGCCAAAAAGTGGTATTGCTTACCCACATCATCACGGTAAATTTGATTTTGATGAAGAAGCAATGATTGTAGGCGCACAAACAATGCTTGGCGCTGTATTGAAATATCAAGAAACATAATAAAAGAAAACCTCGATTTCAATAGGTTCACAATAAAAAGAAGGAACCACGTCAAATTGACGCGATTCCTTCTTTTCTTATGCATATCTTTTTCGGCTAGGAATTTCTTTAACCTAGCTTCTTTATTTTGATAAACGCAATGTCACTTCACCAACAACTAAAACAATAAGAGCATAGACATAAAAATAGGGTTGCATAATGCTTGCTAGTAAGACAATAACTGCCTGCGCAATAATAAAGTATCGCACGATTTTAACCGCTGCTTTTTGGCGTGAATCTTGTGGTAATGGATACAACATACTCATCGTAAATTCATGCGTTGATGCAATCGCCTGCTTCAGTTGAATAGCAACCGCAAATGCAAGTGCTGCTGAAATAATCGCTCCTGCAATCGTAATGTCTACAAAAGCAACAATAAGCGCATTAATAACCACTAAACGCAGCCATAAGTAAAAGTGATCATCCGTACGAATAACACTACGGAATAAATAATATTCAAATGTTGTTTTATGCTTTTTAGGTACCATATTATATAGGAAGTCAAAATATGGGCGACGTTTAATACTGCCATGCACTTGTGGTACATCCGTAAAATAATTCGCAAAACGATAAATACCCATCATACGATTATCTTCAAGTGCTACAAAATGTTCGTAAGGAAATGGTTGCTTCACGATATTCTTTTTATCTACAAGCCATAGTGCAATAAATAATACAACTGCAATAACCAGCACTAAATAAAGTCCTGTCAAAACACCCCATAATGCGGCTCCATTTAATACATAGCGTACAAGACGGTTCAACCAAACATGCTCACCCGCTTTATTCCAGCGATAAGCAAATTCAGCTTGAATATTAAGCCATTTTAAGACAATCGTCACAATAAGACCTGCGACAATTTGTGACACTTCTAACTCTGTTACTTGTCGCAGCATCGGCCACATCACAATATAGACAATTACTGCGATAACAGCTTGTGTTGTAAATGTAAACCTTAGTGCATGTTTGAAATAGACACCGAGCTTTGTTTCAAGCGGTAATAAATACACTTCATCAGGTTTTTTTAATAAGGTAACAGGTCGACTAAGCATTAAGAAAAATGCCACGATAAGTGTTGCAATTTCAAGAGATGGTGTATTTGTATTGCCATGGTTAGCGTCTAACCAATGACTATACTGATACCCGCCTGCGCCCATTAAAAAGACAATGACAATGGCCATATGTCCTGTAAAAATATAGCGCATATACTTTTGAAGTTCTTCCGTATAATGTGCTGACCGTTTACGCCAAACATCTTCTAAATTACGCATCTAGCTGTTCCTTCGTCATTTGAATATATAAATCGTCGAGTGACGCATTTGGCATATGGAATGATTGGCGTAAATCATCCATTGTCCCAAATGCACGTACACGACCTTCATGAATTAATAAAATCTTATCACAGTGCTGTTCAGCTGTTGCAAGAACGTGCGTCGACATTAAAATAGCTGCCCCGTCCTTTTTCTTTTCATCCATTTGTTCTAGCAATAAACTAATCGCAAGCGGATCAAGTCCTAAGAAAGGTTCATCAATAATGTAAAGTGATGGGTTGACTAAAAATGCACACATAATCATTACTTTCTGGCGCATTCCTTTTGAAAAATGTGATGGAAACCAATTCAAACGTTTTTCCATACGAAATTCTTTTAATAAAGGTGCAACGCGTTCTTCCATAATATTAAGTGGGATATTATAAGCCATTGCTGTCATTTCTAAATGCTCACGTAATGTTAATTCGTCATATAGTACTGGTGTTTCTGGAATGTATGAAAACGATGTACGATAAACATCCATATTTTCTTGCATCGTTTTCCCGTTAATACGAATTTCACCTTTTTGCGGCTGCATCATTCCAATAATATGTTTAATCGTTGTACTTTTCCCCGCACCATTTAAACCAATTAAACCAACAAGCTCACCAGGTTCTAGCGAAAAATCCAAATCGTGAATGACCGGCTTACGCGTATAGCCCCCTGTTAAATCTTTTACTTCTAAAACTGTCATTAATATCGTCACTCCATTTCGAGTCGTACTTTTCAAACTCCTGCCATTAGTTTAGCAAAAATCATCCTATCACGCAGTTGTCATATGGTAAAATAGAAACAAATCATTGAAAGGTGTGAATTTACATGTCAGATTGTCTATTTTGTAAAATCATTGCTGGAGATATTCCAAGCACGAAAATTTATGAGGATGAGCATGTATTTGCCTTTATGGATATCGGTCCATTAACAAAAGGCCATACATTACTTATTCCAAAAGAACATGCAGCAAATGTTTTTGAAATGTCAGAAGAAGTTGCAAGTCATCTATTCTCTGTCGCTCCCAAAATTGCAAATGCTATTAATAAAACGTTCAATCCAGTCGGCATGAACTTATTAAATAATAATGGTGAAGCTGCTGGACAAAGTGTTTTCCATTTTCACCTACATTTCATTCCTCGCTATGATGAAACAGATGGCTTCAAAGCTACATGGAATACAAAACAAGATGAATTTACACCAGCGATTTTAGCTGAGCTTTCTGAAAAAATCAAAGCAAATCTATAAACTGTACATAACCTCGCATAATGCGGGGGTTTTATTGTGACAAATTATTTTTCAAAATGTTCACGCTTTTAAGATTTGGAACCTTGCTTTTACATGCTTCGAAATGTAGAATCATAGTAAGTTTCGCTAATGCTCATAGGAGACATTAGGAGACAAACACAAGCATAGCTTAGGAGAGATGAGATTATGAAAACGAAAAATTTAGTGTTAATGGCTTTACTGGTTGGGGTTGGATGCGCATTGTATCTAGTAATTCCTGGCATTATGGGTGGAATGAAACCAGACTTTATGTTAACGATGATGTTTGTCGGCATTCTATTATTCCCAAATACGCGTGATGTCTTTTTACTAGCTTTAACAACGGGTATTTTATCTGGTCTATTTTCTACATTCCCTGCAGGTTTTGTACCAAATATTATCGATAAATTCGTCACAGCATTTATTTTCTTTGCATTAATTGTCGTACTGAAAAAAGTATCACAAAAAGTTGCAGTATCTGCTGTTCTTGTCGGTATTGGTACATTTATTTCAGGCAGTGTCTTTTTAGGATCAGCCATCTTAGTCGTTGGTGCAGATATTCCATTCACAGCATTGCTCGTTTCTGTTGTATTACCAGCAATCGTCATTAATATTGTAGCTTTTGTGATTATCTATCCGATTATCACAGGCTTAGTCAAACGTTCAAACTTTGACACGGCTGCCTCTCACGCGTAGGTACTCTAAAAGAACCTTTATCTTAAAAGATGAGGTTCTTTTTTATGCTCCGATAATGAAACCCAGCTTTTTCAAATCTTTTTTTTGCGTTGAAATCGCGCTACGACGCTTATTTCATGGCCAAGCATAGCTTTATATTGTAATAATATGTTTTAATAGAGTAAATCAAGGCAATAATATGTTTGAAAGGGGTCGTAACATATGAATATGAAATCATCACTTTTAGGTCTAGCAGTCGGAATCGTTGGAGGAGCTACAGCTATGCTACTATCAACGCCCCAATCAGGTAAAGACGTCCGCCAATCATTTAAATCGACAAAAGAAGCTAGTCAGGAAGTCGGTAGTGAACTACAACAACGTTTTTCTAGTATAAAGGATGCAGTAGATATGATTAAGTCTGAAGTACAGACAACTCTGCCAAATGTTGTCACTGATGTCAAAACTTCTGTGCAGAAATTCCAAGAAGACACTGCACCAATTCAAAATCGTTTAAAAGGTAATATTGATGCAGCAAGCCAATCTGCTAACGAATTAGGTCAGGCAGCGAGCGAAATGTCGATGGAAGTAGAAAAATTAGTCAATCGATTAACATTTAAAAAACAATAAAACGTGCAATAAAAAACATTCATGACATGTAGTGGATTACAATACATGTCATGAACCATAAATTTTTAGAATTATTCGTATTTTTATTAAAACCAACTTGTATACTTTTGGGAAATAATGTTATAATATAAAGAAAATTGCGAAAGTGGTGATAGCTATGTCTGAAGAAATAAACTCGGCACAAGAAGCCATGTTATATACTCAACGCATCGCTCATCTTTCAAAGGCGCTTTGGAAAGCTGTCGAAAAAGATTGGCAAGCGTGGATTAAACCATTCGATTTGAATATTAACGAACATCATGTCTTAAGCATCGCAGCAAATTTACAAGGTGCTTCTATTTCGGATATTGCAAAGTTTGGCGTAATGCATGTTTCGACTGCGTTCAATTTTTCTAAAAATTTAGAAGAACGTGGCTTGCTATCATTCTCAAAACGTGATGATGACAAACGAAATACATATGTGGAGATTACAGAGAAGGGTCAAGCGTTATTGAAAGAAATCGATGACAGCTTCAATTCTACTAACCACGCTGTATTAGAGGGGTCTCTTCCTTTAAAAGAAATGTACGGCAAGTTCCCGCAATATCTAGAATTAATGGCTGTTATTCGTAATATTTATGGCGACGATTTTATGGATATTTTCGAAAAATCATTCAAAGACTCTGAGAATGGCTAAATAAATTGTTCCAAGTAATCCCTCTATTGTAGCAACTACAATAGAGGGATTATTTTGTCTTTAAATCATTTTTTATCTGATAGTAGTTAAAAAGCTTGCTTTTCCCTATGAAAAAGATTAATGTTATGTATCGAGAATTTTAAATGAATGGAGATGCGTAACTTGCATTGCTGGAAAACCATTAATGTACAAAAACACTATGGCCACGATCGTATTTTATTGATGTCAATCATAAGTATGCTCGCTGTATTTTCTGTTTTTTATATCGCATTAAATGTATTTCGCCATGAACCAGTTTCAGATAAACTGTTTTCATTGTTCATCATTGTATTATTGATGATCTATCCCGTGCATAAATTATTACATTTCTTGCCGCTAATTAAAGAAAAAAAACATATTCGTTTTCATATAAAATATTATTTAAAAATCGTACCAATATTAAAGTTACACGTAACAGAACCTGTCCTTAAATCTCGTTATATCACATCATTAATCGTACCATTTATCGTAATCAATATAATTTTGATTATAGGTGCACTAGTGTACCCATCATTCCGTCATTATTTCACACTTTTACTCGCTTTTCATAGCGGATTATGTTTAATTGACTTGTTATATGTGAAACATTTACTAAAGGCACCTAAAAAAGCATTAATCGAAGAAAATGATAAAGGTTTTCAAATCTTAATTCCCTTGCGTTAATGTTGTGTTTTTGCCCTGGCATTTGATATGCTTAGTAAATAGTATGAGAGAGGAGGAATGGACATGATCGTATTATTCGTTATTTTATTTTCTGTCTTTTATTTATTCCAAATTAATAAAATGACAGCGACTTTATGTGCAAGACGTGAAATCCCTGAGGAGAAGCAACCTAAAGTCTACAAAACGATTAATATTTTAATCACGATCCTGCTCGTTTCTTTCTATATTGAAGTGACGATGGCTGTATAAGAAAAAGAAGCAATTATGTAGATATACATAGTCGCTTCTTTTTTTATGCTATTTTATACCAACTTTTGTCATAGTAAAATCAGTTTATAATTATAATATAGGCAACCTTTTCCTTTTTTAAAACGTTTATGTTATAGTTACAAAAGTAGATATATTCTGAAGCAAAAGTTGGGAGAGAAAACGATTATTATGAACATCAAAAAAGGTATTTTAGCAGCAACATTAGCTACATCTGTACTTACTCTTGCAGCATGTGGTAATGGTGGCATGGATGAAAAAGTAGCAACATCTAAAGTGGGCGACGTTACAGTCGAACAATTATACAAAGAAATGAAAACATCAGCTGGTAGCCAAGCACTTCAATTAATTATGCTTGAAAATGTATTAGCTGATAAATATAAAGTTACTGATAAAGAGGTCGACAAAAAAATTGAAGACCAAAAGAAACAAGTGGAAGCACAAGGAACTGACTTCAAAACCTACTTAAGTTCTCAAGGTATGACTGAGGATACGTTTAAACGTTATGCCAAACTTTCTTTATTACAAGAAGCGGCTCAACGTGATGGCGTAAAAGTTTCGGATGAAGAAATCAAAACATATTACGATCGTCTAGGTAAAGAAGTAAAAGCAAGTCATATTTTAGTAGCTGATGAAAAAACAGCGAAAAAACTTAAAAAACAATTAGATGATGGTGCTGATTTTGCTAAATTAGCGAAGAAAAACTCAACAGATACAGGTACTGGTGCTAATGGCGGCGAACTAGGTTGGTTCGGTCCTGATCAAATGGTTGGCGCATTCACTGATGCTGCTTACTCAATGAAAAAAGGTGAAATTTCTGACCCAGTAAAATCTGACTATGGTTACCACATCATCAAACTTGAAGGTACAAAAGACAAAAAAGTCGATGGTACTTTAGACGAGAAAAAAGATGAAATCAAAAAGACTCTTCAATTAACAAAAGCAAAAGCAGAAGATCCTAACCAAACAAAACTACAAGAAAAAGTTTCAAAACTGATGAAAGATGCAGATGTTAAAATCGAAGATAAAGATTTAAAAGACGCATTAGCTAGTTTCTTAGGCTCATCAACTACTGAAAGTAAATAATTTTATAACGAAAGAGTCGGTTCTCTATTGAGAGCCGACTTTTTTGCATACAAAAAAAGAACTGCCAAAGCAGTTCTTTTCGTAGTATTAAATAGTTGGGTTATAGAATGAACGGTTATCTAACGCAAATAGGCGCTCTGTAAATTCACCAGGCTCTGTTTTGCTTAATGCTCGTTTTAGCATATTCATCTTCGCATCGATATTATCGATGTAGAATAACATCTCTGCCTCTTGTAGCATTGGTTTTTTCGGGCTGCCATATTCTTCTTTACCATGATGAGACAGTACCATATGTTCTAATAACATGACTTCTTCTCCATCGATTTCAAGCTCTGCGGCTGCCTTTTCGATTTCAGATACCATAATGTTAATATGCCCAAGTAAGTTCCCTTTTGCCGTGTAAACTGTCGAAATCGGACCTGATAATTCAATTACTTTACCGATATCATGTAAAATAACTCCTGCATACAATAAATCGCGATTTAATGTTGGATATAGATCACAAATCGACTTTGCAAGACGTAGCATTGATGTTTCATGCTCTAAAAGTCCAGAAGCATACTCATGGTGATTTTTTGTAGCTGCAGGGAATGTCATTAGTTGCTCTTGGAATTTGCGTACGATATGACGTGTGATACGTGAAATATTTGGATTTTTAATTTCAAAGAAATATTGACTAAATTCTTCGTATAATTGTTCTTTTGGTGTTTCAGATGATTGAATTAAATCTTCTACGCCAATTGTTTCGTCTGGGCGTAATGGGCGAATTTGTTTAATACGCAGTTGCAATTTACCACGGTAATCTTGAATTTCCCCACCAATGTGTACAACAATTCCTGCTGGATAAAGACGTACTTGTTCTTCGCCTGCATCCCAAAGTTTGGCCTCAATACTACCACTTTTATCTTGTAAAATCAGTGTCATAAATGGTTTCCCCATTGTTGTGACACCTTTTGTTGATTGTTTAATCAATAGATATTGATCGACTGAATCTCCTACTTTTAACGTTGCAATACCGCTCATGTGGAGTTCGTCCCCCTTCATTTTCAGCTTGCCAAATAATTCGGCTTCACTTCATTTATTTACATTATTTATTGTACCATTTTGCCCGATTGAGTAACATAAAAATGCCGAAACCAATTGTTTTTTGATGAATTATTTTCCATTTTTTTGTATAATGAATACAAGTTCATTTACAATTTTAAACAATTAGGGGTGGAGAAAATGACAGCATATCGTTTTACAGCATTTGAGAAGACAGGCGAATCATTATTCGATGAGGATTGGGAATTCGAATCAGACGATATCGCAAAAGAACAAGGTGCACAAAAGATTGAAGAACTAGGACTGACAGATAAAACACATCGTCTAGTGAATAATAAAGGAAAATTAATTGTTTTTCATGTGTAACGCGAAATAAAAGGAGAATGCGCACGAATCAGTTGCGCATCCTCCTTTTTTCTATTCTCCATTAAATACTGGCTGGCGTTTTTCTACAAAGGCTTGAATTCCTTCTAAATGGTCTTTCGTTGCACGCATACGCGGTTGCATTTCCGCTTCCTGTGCTAAATATTTGTCTAGTTTATTTTCTTGCGAACCGTTTAATAAAAGCTTTGTTTCAATCTTCGCTACTAATGGTGTTTGAAGTTGTTGCGCAACAAACTGCTGCGCTACTTCTTTTGCCATACCATTTTCTACTACAATATCTGCCAAATCCCATTCAACGGCCTCTTCACCGTCCATAACGCGACCTTCCCAAATCATTTGCTTCGCCTTCACAGCGCCTACACGTTCTTTCATAAAGAAATGGCCGCCACCATCTGGAATAAGTCCAATGCCGATAAAATTCATCGCTAACTTTGCATCTTGCTCAACAATCACATAATCACAAGCAAGCGCCAAACTTAAACCAAAACCTGCTGCTGCACCGTGTACGACCGCTACCGTCACCGCTGGAAGCATATACAACGCCTTAATCGCACGCGTTAAATACGTCATGACCTGTTCGGTATCCGCTCCTACTGAAGCACCTTTTAACATTTCTTTAATATCACCACCTGCTGAAAAAACTTTTTCAGCTCCTTGTAGCATGAGAATCTGAACATTCTCTTTGTATAGTGCTTCAAAACATTCAGCTAAATCTACGGCCATTTGTTCATTTAATGTATTCATCGCCTGTGGACGGTTTAAGGTAACAACTGCTACCTTATCATTCACTTCACATAAGATTGTTTCGTATGTCATTGTTAACACTCCTTTATGAATAGTCATTCACTTCTTTTGCTATATTCGCTACATAACCGAGAAATTCCTTTAATATTCGTAGAATTTTCTAATTATTTAAACTTTTATTGCTTTAGGAAAATGAAGTTTTCTTAACCAGTCTCTATTGTAAAAGATTCGATAGTTGTATAGGTTGATTTTTTTGTTTTCAATAAAAATGCTTAATTTATGTCCTCTCATAAAGGACGAACATTAATTACAATAAAAACGTTATTTGTTCGTTTTTTATCTTTTTAGTTACCTTTTTCTAGTTATTTTAAAATTAATAATGAAATAAATATTGACATTACTGAATAATCGCTTTAATATTGTGTTAAATTCAAATCACGCAAAAATACGTTGAAAGAGACATACTTATATTTTTGAAAGCCTCACAGCGAGCTGGTGGTCGGTGCAAATCAGCGGTTTCAATTATAAGTTCCACTCCCGAGTAGATCTTCTGAAAATTCCAAAGTAGGAAGATTCGTCACATGCACGTTACGCATAAAGCAAAGCCTCGTTCTTATTTTGAACAGGAAAATTAGGGTGGTACCGCGTTACTAGATTGTTAATTTAGCCTTTCGCCCCTACAGTCATAGACATAAGTCTGCGATTGTATGGGATGAAAGGCTTTTATTTTTAACTTTGAGAGGAGCTTTTGTTTATGTTACAAGATTATCAAGTGTTACGTATTCCAGGTCCAACTCCAGTTCCACCACGTGTGAACCGCGCAATGACACAGTCAATGGCTGGGCATCATGCGCCGCAAACTTATCAAATTATTCAAAATATTAAACCTAGACTGAAAAAATTTTTTGGGACATCGCAAGATATTTTAATGATTGCAGGTAGCGGTACATCCAGTCTTGAAGCTGCTGTCGTCAATGTAACGACGAAGGGCGATAAAGTACTTGTTCTTTCAACAGGTATTTTTGGCCATCGTTTTACAGAGATTTGCGAAAGCTATGAATTAGATGTAGACGAATTTACTACCGAGTGGGGCCAACCGTTCCCACTTGATGAAGTAATTGAACACATCAAACAACATTCTGATATTAAAGCAGTGTTCTCAACATTTTGTGAAACGTCAACAGGTGTTCTAAACCCTGTTGGTGAACTTGCTAAAGCCGTCCATGCCATTAATGATGACATCATCGTTATTGCTGATGGTGTGTCAGCCGTTGCTTGTGCTGAAACAAAAATGGACGAATGGGGTCTCGACATTGTCGTTACTGGTTCACAAAAAGGCTTTATGCTCCCTACTGGTTTAGCATTTATTGCCGTAAGTGACCGCGCTTGGAAAGTTATTGAACAAAATGATACAAAGGGCTACTATTTAGACTTAACAAAACATCGCGATGCCCTCGAAAAAGGTAACACCCCTTTTACACCTGCTCTTGGCCTTTTCCATGGTCTTGATGCAGTCCTGGATCAATTAGAAGAAGAAGGCGTTGAAGAAGTATATGCTCGTCACACGTTAATGCGTGACATGACACGTGCAGCTTTAAAGGCGCTCGACGTGAACTTACTTGTTGAAGATGCTTATGCATCCCCTTCTGTGACGGCTGTTGCCCCTACAGATTTTGATGCACAGGCCTTCCGCAAAGTGCTGAAAGAAGATTTCAATATCGATGTCGCAAGCGGGCTTGATAAAATGACCGATACCATTTTCCGCATTGGTCATATGGGCTATTGCTCACCTGCTGACGTACTTCAATATATTAGTGCATTTGAAATTGCCTTAACGAAAGTTGGAAAAACAATCGAGCTTGGCGCCGGTACTCGCGCCGCTCAAGAAATTTACTTACAAAAAACTACAACAACTGTGACACAATAAGGAGAGAATTAACGATGGCTATTAACATTTTAATCAGTGACCCACTAAGCGAAGATGGTATTTACCCACTACGTCAAGAGAAAGAATTAGATTTAAATATTGACATTAAAACTGGCCTTCAACCAGAAGAATTAAAAGCGATTATTGCTAACTATGATGTATTATTAGTACGTTCTCAAACAAAAGTAACGCGTGACATTATCGAAGCTGCTGACAACTTAAAACTTATCGGACGCGCTGGCGTTGGTGTGGACAACATCGACCTTGAAGCTGCAACTGAAAAAGGGATTATCGTTGTTAACGCTCCAGATGGTAACACAAACTCTGCTGCTGAGCATACAACAGCGATGATTTTCGCTCTTGCTCGCCACATTCCACAAGCGTTCATTACACTAAAAGAAGGCCGTTGGGATCGTAAAAAATTCGTCGGCGTTGAGCTTAAAAACAAAACGCTTGGTGTTATCGGCTTCGGTCGTATTGGTCAAGAAGTGGCACACCGTGCAAAAGGTAACCGCATGAACGTTATCGCATACGATCCATTCTTAACTGCTGAAAAAGCTGAAAAAGCGGGCGTAGATTACGGTTCAGTAGAAGATGTTGCGAAGGTAGCAGATTTCATTACTGTTCACACACCATTACTTGATTCTACTCGTCATATGATTAACGAAGATATCTTTAACGTCATGAAAGATGGCGTTCGTATCATCAACTGTGCACGTGGTGGTATTATCGATGAGGAAGCACTATATAATGCAATCGAATCTGGTAAAGTAGCGGGCGCTGCATTAGATGTTATGGAGGAAGAACCATTCGTAGGTAACCGCCTATTAGATCTTCCACAAGTTATCGCAACACCTCACTTAGGTGCATCTACAGTAGAAGCACAAGAATCTGTAGCAGTAGACGTAAGTAATGATATTCTATCTTACTTCAACGTTGGTACAGTTCAAAACCCTGTAAACATGCCTTCAGTTCCTAAAGATGTTGTAGCAAAAGTTGAACCATTCTTTGAATTAGGTGAAAAAATCGGTGCATTCGCAATGAACTTAACAGAAGAAGCTGTAAATGAAATCAACATCTACTACTCTGGTGACGTCGCAAACTATGATGTGCGTCCATTAACGAATAATACAGTAAAAGGTGTACTTACTCGTAACTTAGGTAACCATGTAAACAACGTAAACGCTCGCTACCTTGCTGATCGTAACGGCATCAAAATTAGCGAACAAAAATCTACACAAGCTCGTGCATTCTTAAGCTCAATTACAGTTGAAGTTATCACTGAAAACGAAAAACATTCTGTAAAAGGAACATTACTAAACGGCCTTGGTGCTCGTATCGTACAAGTTGACCAATATGTAGTAGACGTTGTTCCTGAAGGTAACTTACTATTCATCAAGCACACAGATAAACCTGGTGTAATTGGTCGTGTAGGTACTTCATTAGCTGAGCAGAACGTCAACATTGCAACAATGCAAGTTGGTCGTGCTGATGAAGGTGGCGATGCAATTATGATGTTAGCAATTGACAACACAGTTGAAAGCTTAGACTTCGTTATCGCAACAGAAGGCGTATTCGACGCAAAAGAAATCAAACTATAAAGTATACGTAAAAGAGGCTTAGGAAAATTCCTAAGTCTTTTTTTATGCGCTAAAAAAGCATGTCTTGCGAAATAATTCCGTAAGACATGCTCAGTAGCACTAACTATATAATCGATACAAAACAATCGCAATTGTTAAAATCATCGCAATAACTGCCATAGACATTTTTTTATTTGATTTGTTAGGCATCGCTCCCACTCCTTTTCTATTCGTTTAGAACGTTTAAAAAAGGTGATAAGTTCATTATAATGAGTCGATTAATGGTTTTAATTTTGTTAAGGTATCAATTTCATATGTAGGTACGACAACATCGTTAGGTGCCTTATCCTCACGATTTATCCATACATTACGCATATTGACGCGAGATGAGCCTAGAATATCTGTCATTAAATTATCTCCTACCATAATGCACTCTTCCGCATTACCTTCTGAAAATGTTAAGACATATTCAAAAATAGAAGCATCTGGCTTTCCAATACCAAAATCTCCAGAAATAATAATTTTATCGAAATAAGGAACAAGCTCTGGTGTAATTTCTAATTTTTTATTTTGAAGACTCGGTGCCCCATTTGTTAAAAGAATTAATTGATAGTCTTCTTTTAAACTATCTAACACCGCATATGTTTCATCATATACACATGGGCTTGCAATACGATTCTCGACAAATTTTTCACCTAACTCATGTCCAAAAGCCGTATCATCAATACCATATTCTTTTAAGCCTGCTGTCCATGCATCCCTACGATATGTTGGCACGATGGCTTTCATCTTTTGAAAATCCTCTGTCGGCTCATCGAAATGGCCCCATAAACCTTCAAATGGATTAATTCCGATTTGTACCGTATAATCGTATGTTTCATAGCCTTCATAAAGTGTACGTGCTGCACTGCGCACATAGTCTTCTAATTTCGCTCCATCAATTTGAGGATATTTTTGCGCTGCTTGTACACAAGTCTTCGCAAAGGCATCTGCAATACTTTTTTTATCCCATAAAAGCGTATCATCTAAATCAAAAATTACTGTTTTAATTGCCACTAAAGCCAGCTCCTTTAAGCATTATGTATGTTTGTATCGTATCATAATTCTCCGCTTAAAAGTCTGAAATTTCAAAGAATAATAGAATCTCTGCATAACAAAGGAATAGATCATTATTGTTCGTAACAAAAAAACAAGAGCTGCATTATGCAACTCTTGTTTCATCTTCATTATTTTTCTACTGAAACCCATTTTAAATCGATGAAGCCCATTAAGTTTGGTTCCATATTTTTCACATAATCTTTTTGTACATAGGTTGTTGTGTAGTAGTAAACAGGAATGACTGGGAATTGCTTCATCGCAATATCCTCTGCTTGTTGTAAATACTCTAAGCGTTTGTCTGTATCTGTTTCTTTTACAATTTTACCCATTAACTCTTTATATTCTGCATCTTCCCAGCCTGTATCGTTATTGCCGTTATTTGCAGATGTAAACATTTCTAAGAATGTGTATGGGTCGTTAAAGTCAGCAATCCAACCTTGGCGACCAAGATCGTATTCTTTTGCACTTAATTTATCTAAGTACACTTGCCATTCTGAGTTATCGATTGATACATCGATACCTAGATTTTTGTGCCAGCCTTCTTGGATATATTGTGCAATCGCTGAATGTGCTTCAGATGTGTTGATTGAAATACCAATTTTAATATCTTTTGCATCTTTAATACCTAATTCTTTCATTCCTTCAGCTAAAGCTTTTTTCGCACCTTCAATATCATTATCTTTGAAGTATTCTTTTTCTTCATAGTTTTGAATTGCTGGTGGTACCATGCCTAGCGCTGGTTTTTGGTCTGCTTTTAATACGTTATCAATTAATCCTTGACGGTTGATTGATAATGCTAAGGCTTTACGGATATTCACATTTTCCATGTATTTCGCTGTTGTGTTCACTTTGTACCAGTATTCTGCTGCAAAGTCTTGTACTTGTAATGATTTATCTTTTTTGTAGCCTTCAATTGCATCAAGTGGAATCGCTTGGAAGTCACCACCAATGAAATCGATGTCACCACTTGTGAACATACGATTTGCTGTTGCTTGTGATTCGATCATTTGGATATTTACGTTGTCTAATGATACGTTGTCTTTATCCCAGTAGCTATCGCTTTTAGCTAGAACAATTTTGTCATTATGCTTCCACTCTGAAAGCTCAAATGCACCATTTGTTACGAAGTCTTTACCTGCATCAGAGAACCATTTGTCATTCCCTTCAGCAACTTTATGATTGATTGGCATATATGTGTAGAATGCTGTTAATTCTAAGAAATAAGGTGTTGGGTTTGTTAATGTTACTTTTAATGTTTTATCATCAACTACTTCGATGCCAACATCTTCAACTTTCCCTTTACCTTCATTGTAGTCTTGTGCACCTTTAATCGCATATAAGATTGAAGCGTACTCTGAAGCGTTTTTTGGATCTAATGCCCATTTCCACGCATAAGCAAAGTCTTCAGCAACAACTGCGTCACCATTTGACCATTTTGTATCACGTAATGTAAATGTATATGTAAGTTTATCGTCACTTACTTGTACATCTTCTGCTGCTGCATTTTCTGGCTTTCCGTCTTTACCAACGCGTGTTAAGCCTTCAAATACGTTTTTAATAACTGTTCCTGATGTTGCATCTGTTGCCATCTGTGGATTTAATGATGGTGGCTCAGACATAATGGATACATTTAATTCTTGTGCTTTTTCTCCATTTTCTTTTGTACCAGAATCTTCTTTTGAATCGCCGCCGAAATTACATGCTGCTAAAATACTCATAACAAGTACTAACAATAATAAAGGTAATAAGCGTTTCTTCATGTTGTCATCCCCTTTGTTGTTAGAAAATAATTAATTTTCTAAAAAATTATAACTCTAAAAGTATTTTACCATAAATATCTATAATTTGAATATGCTGATTTTCGATTCATTTATTCTCAGAACGAGAAGTGTCTATAGACTTATTTGTGCTACATAAAAAAATCAGCACGTGATAGGCACATGCTGACTTCATTAAAAAATTATTGTAGTTTAACTTTCTTGCCAGTATACCAACGACCAATTTGCTCATCTGTGGCATATACAAAATGTCCCTCGAACACTTCATGCACAGACAATTCTCCTTCAGGCTCTTCATCCTTATAAGGAATACGCTTACGCGTCGCCTCTGATAATGGATCAGGTAACGGAATTGCTGATAATAACGATTTCGTATAAGGATGCACTGGATAATTATAAATATCTTCAGATGTTCCAATTTCAACAAGCTTACCACGATGCATTACTGCGATACGGTCTGAAATATATTTAACCATCGATAAATCATGTGCAATAAATAAATACGTTAAATCACGCTCTTTTTGAAGTTGCTTTAATAAATTGACGACTTGTGCCTGAATCGATACATCCAGCGCAGAAATCGGTTCATCCGCAATAATAAACGATGGTTCAAGACTAAGCGCGCGTGCAATGCCAATACGTTGACGCTGACCACCTGAAAATTCATGCGCATAACGATTGGCATGCTCTCGGTTTAAGCCAACCGCCTCTAGTAGCATCCCTACACGCTCACGACGTTCTTTTTTATTTTTATACATCCCATGAATTTCAAAGCCTTCTGAAATGATTTCACCGGCAGTCATACGTGGATTAAGTGATGCGTATGGATCTTGGAAAATCATTTGCATTTCTTTATTAAAACTACGTAGCTCTTTTGACGACATTTTATCCTGTACATTGCGTCCATTAAATTTGATTTCACCGCCTGTAATATCATACAAACGAATGATTGAGCGTCCTGTTGTAGATTTACCAGAGCCTGATTCTCCTACAAGGCCAAGTGTTTCACCTTTATATACATCAAAACTAATACCATCAACTGCTTTAATGGTGCCAAAGTGCTGCTTCAAATCTTTTACTTCTAAAATCTTCTCCGCCATACTATTCACCGCCCTTTCCAAGTTCAATACTAGTTTCATCATTTTTTTCTAAATACCCTTCAATACGCTTACGCACCGCTTCTGGTACTGGTACATGAGGTGCGTCTGGATGAAGTAACCATGTTTTCGCAAAATGCGTCTCACTTACTTGGAACATTGGTGGCTGCTGCTCATAGTCAATCTGAAGAGCAAATTCATTTCGTGCCGCAAAAGCATCACCTGCTGGTGGATGAATTAGATCGGGTGGAGATCCCGGAATCGTACGTAATAATTCATCTGCATCATTATCAAGGTCTGGCATAGAGCCAAGCAATCCCCAAGTATATGGATGCTTTGGATTGTAGAAAATTTCATTTGCGGTACCATATTCAACAATTTGTCCAGCATACATAACTGCTACAGTATCGGCTACATTAGCAACAACACCAAGGTCATGGGTAATGAAAATAATCGACGTATCACTCGTACGTTGAATTTGCTTCATCAGTTCTAAAATTTGGGCTTGAATCGTTACATCAAGTGCCGTTGTTGGTTCATCTGCAATTAGAATTTTGGGTTCTGCTGCAAGCGCTATCGCGATTACTACACGCTGACGCATCCCACCTGAAAATTCATGTGGATATTGTTTAAAACGTTGTTCTGGAAATGGAATACCTACCTCATCTAATAATTCAATCGCACGTTTTTTTGCTTCTTCTTTTGTAGCTGCTTTTTTATGCTTCAAAATTACTTCCATGATTTGTTTTCCGACACGCATTGTTGGATTTAATGCTGTCATCGGATCTTGGAAAATCATTGCAATATCATTCCCACGAATTTTCGTCATTTCCTTCTCTGTTGCCTTCACTAAATCCTTACCCTCAAATAAAATTTCACCTTCTGCATAGATTGCTGGTGGCTGTGGTATTAACTTCATAATCGCATTACTCGTCACTGATTTTCCTGAGCCCGATTCTCCTACGATTGCAAGAGTCTTCCCTTTTTCAAGTGAAAAATCAACTCCGCGTACGGCTTGGACAAGGCCCGCATACGTTTTAAAATTAATCTTTAAATTCTTTACTTCTAAAATCGTTTCACCCATTGTCGTCACCTCTATTTTCGTAGTTTAGGATCGAGCGCATCACGAAGACCATCGCCGACTGCATTAAATGCAAAGATTGTTATTGAAATTAAAATAGCTGGGAAAATTAAACGCCAAGGCGCTGTATCAATGGCATTATTACCATCTGATGCCATCGTCCCCCAAGAAGCCATTGGTTGTGGTACACCTAAGCCTAAAAAGCTTAAAAATGCTTCCGTAAAAATCGCACTTGGAATTGTTAATGTCATCGTTACCAAAATGGCCCCTAATGCATTCGGAATTAAATGTTTCGAAATAATATGCCCTGTCGAAGCTCCGAGTGTACGTGCCGCTAAAACATACTCTTGATTTTTTATTGATAATACTTCCCCACGCACAATACGAGCCATATTTACCCAACCTGTAATTGATAGCGCGATAATGATTGGCACTAAACCTGGCTTTAACACAACTAATAAAATAATCACGACTAATAAATATGGAACCGCTGTTAATACATCGGCAATACGCATCATGATATCATCGACACGACCGCCAATAAGTCCTGAAATAGAGCCCCATAAAACACCGATAATTAAATCAATGACAGCTGCTGTAATTCCGATAAATAATGAGATACGCGCGCCAAACCACACACGTGTAAAAACATCCCGCCCAAGGTCATCTGTACCGAACCAGTTTTTTGCAGATGGTGGTCCATTATAGACACCTAGTTGCTGACTATATGTGTACGGTGAAAATATTGGCACAAAAATTGCCATTAATGCAACAATCGCTAAAATAATAATGCCAATGATTGCAAGCTTATTATGACCAAAGCGCAGTCGCACTTCCTTCCAAAATGATACGGATTTTTCAGCAAGTTGGTCAGTTGCTGCATGGTTTCCGCCTACAACGGTGAATTTTTCTCTTGGAATTTGTTGTGTCATGCTTTTTTGCCTCCTTTGAGCTTGATACGTGGGTCAATAAAGCCGTATAAAATATCAACTAATAATACTGCTAAGAGTAAAATAATCGAATAGAATACGGTCGTCCCCATAATAACGGTATAATCACGGTTTGTAATACTCGTTACGAAATACTTACCAAGCCCTGGGATAGCAAAAATTTGTTCAACGATGAAACTACCTGTAATAACCCCCGCGAATAATGGCGCTAAATACGTGACAACGGGTAGTAATGCATTACGTAATGAGTGCTTAAATAATACGCCCCATTTTGACAAACCTTTTGAACGTGCCATCTTCACATACTCACTATTGTTTTGCTCAAGCATCGATGAACGAACAAGTTTCGCGATAAAGCCCATATGTGTAACGGCTATCGCTGTTGCAGGTAAAATACTGTAAATAAACCCGTTCCAACCACTGATCGGGAAGAGCTGTAATTTGAGGCCGAGGAAATATTGCAAGAGTCCAGCCAAGATAAAGGATGGTACAGATATGCCGAGCACAGCAATGGTGGTGACAACATAGTCTACACCCCGATTATGATAGAGCGCCGCAACGGATCCAAAAAGCACACCGAGCCCGACAGCAAGTATCATTGCTTCAATCCCAAGTGTTAATGAAATTGGGAAACTTTCCGCAATCATATCGTTTGTTGAGCGCCCTTTATATTTCATTGATTCACCAAAATCTAATTGTGCTGTTGATACTAAATAATCCTTATATTGAATATACCAGGGATTATCGAGACCATACTCAGCATTTAATTGCGCTTCAATTTCTGGTGGGAAGCTTTTCTCGGATGCAAATGGACTACCAGGAGCTAAACGCATGAGGAAGAATGTAATTGTAATAATGAGAAACAGCGCGATAAATATATACACAAACCGTTTCATAATATACTTAAGCATAAAAACCCTCCATTCTGTTTTACGTCAGTCATTTTATTTAAATGACTGGTTCCCGTTGACTGATACGACACTACTTCGACAATCTATACCACAAACCCATAAATTTCATGTCTAATTTCACAATAACAAAAGCTGTTCATAATCAATGATTATAAACAGCTTTGTCAGTGTGATTATGTGTTACTCATAATCTTATTTTTCGATATCTACATCTTTCAAGTTTACGTTACCAAGTTTATCTGGTCCCATGTTCTTCACATAGTCTTGAGCTACGTATTCATTAGAATAGAAGTAAATTGGAATAACGGGCATTTCATCCATTAGGATTTTTTGACCGTCTTTTAAGAATTCTGTACGTTTTGCTTCATCTGTTTCTTTCACAGCTTTAGCCATTAACTCTTTGTATTCTTTATTTTCCCAGCCAGTATCATTGTTACCATTCTTAGCTGTATCATAACGCTCTAAGAATGTGTAAGCATCGTTGTAGTCAGCAATCCAACCCATACGAGCTACTTGGTAATCAAGAGCAGATACTTTATCTAAGAATACTTGCCACTCAGCATTATCGATTGTTGTTTCGATACCTAGGTTTTTCTTCCAACCTTCTTGAATAAACTGTGCTACTGCAGCATGTGCTTCAGAAGTGTTGATTGAAATACCAATTTTTAAATCGGACGCATCTTTAAGACCTAGCTCTTTAAGACCTTTTTCAAGGTATTTTTTCGCTTCGTCTGTATTGTTACCTTCAAATAAGTTGTTGTCATTTTCGTAGCCTTCGATTGCTACAGGGACATCAGCTAACGCTGGTGTTTGACCACCTTTTAATACATTTTTTATTAAGCCTTCACGATCGATTGACATCGCTAATGCTTTACGGATGTTAACATTTTTCGTTGGACCTTCTTTAGTGTTTAATTTGTATTCATAAACAGCCGCATAAGGTTCAGATTTTAAGATACCTTTGTCTTTGTATGTGTTCATTTTGTCTAAAGATACCACATTATATGGAGCACCTAAATAATCTAAGTTACCGCTATCGAATTCACGGTTAGCAGTTGCTTCAGATTCAATCATTTTTACGTTTACTGTAGATAGAGCTACATTGTCTTTATCCCAGTAATCTTTGTTTTTCTTCATTGTGATTGAATCATTGTGTTTCCATTCGTCTAATGTGAATGGACCATTTGTTACATACGTATCGCCTGCTTCAGCAAACCAGTTATCATTTTCAGAAACTACTTTTTCATTTACTGGCATATACGTATAGAACGCTGTTAATTCTAAGAAGTATGGTGTTGGATTTTCTAGTGTTACTTCTAATGTTTTATCATCTACAACTTTAATACCTAAATCTTCAACTTTCCCTTTACCTTCATTGTAAGCTTGAGCGCCTTTAATTGGGTATAGGATTGAAGCATACTCCGATGCATTTTTTGCATCTAATGCCCATTTCCAAGCATAAGCGAAGTCGCCTGCTACTACTGGGTCGCCATTTGTCCATTTTGCATCACGAAGTGTGAATGTATACGTTAATTTATCATCGCTAACTTTCACATCTTCCGCTGCTGCGTTTTGAACCTTTCCATCGCTATCCACACGCGTTAAACCTTCAAAAACATTTTTTACGATGGCACCAGAAGTGCTATCTGTTGCTTTTTGTGGATTTAATGACGGTGGTTCTGAAGTAATTGATAAGTTCAATGTTTTGTCAGCTGATTTGTCGCCGCCAGATGATTTATCGCCATCTGACTTATCATCGCTGCCGCCAAAGCCACAAGCTGCTAGGACAAGCATTAATGCTGCTAATAAAGCAAGTAATGAGAACTTTTTCTTCATTGTTATCCCCCTTGTCTATTCGACACATTTTTTCCGTTACCACCCGAATCAGTAACTACTTATACTATACCAAAATCTTTTTCAGAAAAAAACAAATATATTAATTTTTCCGAAAATTATCTTATTTAAACTTACTTATGCTCTTCTGACCATTTTAAAGTTATTTAAGAATATTATAACTTTCGTAATAATTATGCAAAAAAGCGTATTAAAAAAGCGCTTCAACAACTGTTGAAACGCTTCTTTTGACTATTAAATGAATACATTATTTTCTAGTAAAAAAATTAATGTTTATACCATTGTTTTACTTGATCATCTGTACCGTATACAAAGTGTCCTGGGAATACTTCATGACTTTTCGCATCGTCTCCTACTTCTTCGTGTTCATATGGAATACGTGTACGAGTTGCTTCTGAAATTGGATCTGGTAATGGGATTGCTGATAGTAACGATTTCGTATAAGGATGAACCGGATAATTGTAAATATCATCCGCAGTTCCTAATTCGACAATTTGACCGCGACGCATTACCGCAATACGATCCGAAATATATTTAACCATTGATAAATCATGAGCAATAAATAAATATGTTAAGCCACGCTCTTTTTGCAGTTGACGTAGTAAGTTTACTACTTGTGCCTGAATCGATACATCAAGCGCCGAGATTGGTTCATCCGCAATAATAAATGATGGGTCTAAGCTTAGTGCACGTGCAATACCGATACGTTGACGTTGACCACCTGAAAATTCATGTGCATAACGATTCGCATGCTCTCGGTTTAAACCTACTGATTCGAGTAATGTACCGATCTTTTCTTTACGTTCTTTTTTATTCTTATACATACCATGAATATCAAAGCCTTCAGAAATGATTTCACCAGCTGTCATACGAGGGTTAAGTGATGCATATGGATCTTGGAAAATCATTTGCATATCTTTATTAAATTGTTTTAATTCTTTTGCTGATTTTTTTCCGTGAATATCTTTCCCTTGGAATATAATCTCCCCGTCTGTAATATCGTACAGACGAATAATTGAACGACCCGTTGTTGATTTACCACAGCCAGACTCACCTACAAGTCCAAGTGTTTCACCTTCATAAACATCGAAACTGATACCATCTACGGCCTTGATTGAACCAAAATGCTGTTTTAAATTTTTTACTTCTAAAATTTTTTCAGGCATTTTATTCACCAACCTTTCCTAAATCAATACCTGCTTCTTTATTCTTTTGAATATACCCTTCGATACGTTTACGCACCGCTTCTGGTACTGGTACATGAGGTGCATCCGGGTGAAGTAACCATGTTTTTGCAAAATGCGAATCACTAACTTGGAACATTGGTGGATCTTGTTCGTAATCGATTTGCATCGCAAATTCATTACGTGCTGCAAAAGCATCCCCTACTGGTGGATGGATTAAATCTGGTGGTGAACCTGGAATCGTACGCAATAATTCATCCGCATTATTATCAAGGTCTGGCATTGAGCCAAGTAAACCCCAAGTGTATGGATGTTTTGGATTATAGAAGATTTCGTTCGCTGTACCATATTCAACAATTTGACCCGCATACATAACAGCCACACGATCCGCAATATTTGCTACAACACCAAGGTCATGAGTAATGAAAATAATCGCTGTATTACTTGTACGTTGAATTTCTTTCATTAACTCAATGATTTGTGCTTGAATCGTTACATCAAGTGCCGTTGTTGGTTCATCCGCAATTAGTAATTTTGGTTCCGCTGCAAGCGCAATCGCGATAACAATACGTTGACGCATACCACCCGAAAATTCATGTGGGTATTGTTTAAAACGTTGCTCTGGGAATGGAATACCGACTTGATCAATTAATTCAATTGCACGTTTTTTCGCTTCTGCTTTTGATGTATTTTTTTTATGTTTTAAAATAACTTCCATGATTTGCTTACCAATACGCATTGTTGGATTCAACGCTGTCATTGGATCTTGGAAAATCATCGCAATTTCATTACCACGGATTTTCGTCATTTCTTTTTCAGTCATTGGTACAAGGTCACGACCATCAAATAAAATCTGGCCTTCTGCATAGATACCAGGTGGCTGAGGAATGAGTTTCATTAACGCATTACTTGTTACAGATTTACCTGAACCTGATTCACCTACGATACAAAGAGTTTCACCTTGTTTGACTTCGAAGTTTACGCCACGTACGGCTTGTACGATACCTGCATATGTTTTGAAGTTGATTTTTAAATTTTTTACTTCTAATAAATTTTCACTCATTTTCTCACCTACTTTATTATTTACTTACGAAGTTTTGGATCTAGCGCATCGCGTAAGCCATCGCCTACTGCATTAAATGCAAAGATTGTGACAGAGATTAAAATAGCTGGGAAGATTAAACGCCACGGCGCTGTATCTAACGCGTTGTTACCGTCAGATGCCATCGTACCCCAAGAAGCCATTGGTTGTGGTACACCTAAACCTAAATAACTTAAGAATGATTCTGTGAAAATCGCGCTTGGAATCGTTAATGTCATTGTTACTAAAATAGCACCTAATGCATTGGGTACTAAGTGTTTCATAATAATATGTGTTGTATTAGCACCTAATGTACGGGCTGCTAATACATATTCTCGACTCTTAATAGAAAGAACTTCGCCACGAACAATACGAGCCATGTTTACCCAACCTGTGATTGAAAGTGCAATAATCATTGGTAATAAACCTGGTTGTAATACAACTAAAAGGATGATTACTACTAATAGGTAAGGTACTGCAGTTAATACATCGGCAATACGCATCATGATATCATCCACACGACCACCTACAAGACCTGCAATAGAACCCCATGCAACACCGATAATTAAATCGATAACTGCAGCTGTAATACCAATGAATAGAGAAATACGGGCACCCATCCAAGCACGTACAAAGATGTCACGACCAAGGTCATCTGTACCGAACCAATGTGAAGCTGAAGGTGGTGCATTGTAGACACCTAATTGTTCGCGATAGCTATAAGGAGATAACCATGGTACGAAAATAGCCATTAACGCAACGATGATTAAAATAAAGAACCCAACAATCGCTAGTTTATTATGCATGAAGCGTAAACGCACTTCTTTCCAGAACGATACTGATTTTGCGGCTAGCTGATCTGTTTGATCATGCTTACCACCAACAACCGTAAATTTATCTTTTGAAATTTTCGGTAAATTCTCATTTGATTGAGTCATTATTTTTTTCCTCCTTTCAGATTAATTCGTGGATCGATTAATCCATAAATAATATCGACGATTAATACTGCTAATAATAAGATAATTGAGTAGAACACTGTCGTACCCATGATAACCGTGTAATCACGGTTTGTAATACTTGTTACGAAGTATTTACCTAGACCAGGAATCGCGAAGATTTGTTCGACGATGAAACTACCTGTGATAACCCCTGCAAATAGTGGTCCTAAGTAAGTAACTACTGGTAGAAGTGCATTTCGAAGGGTATGTTTGAAGACGGTCGTCCATTTACCGAGCCCTTTTGCACGCGCCATCTTCACATATTCACTACTGTTTTGTTCAAGCATAGATGAACGCACAAGTTTAGCGATAAAGCCCATATGTGTAACGGCGATTGCAAAGGCCGGCATAATACTGTAGATGAAGCCGTTCCATCCACTAATTGGAAGGAGCTGCATTTTCAAACCTACGAAGTACTGTAGAAGACCCGCTAATATAAAGGAAGGGACGGATATTCCTAGCACGGCAATTGTCGTACCGAGATAATCCGGGAATCTATTATGATACAGCGATGTAATAACTCCGACTAAAACGCCGAGTCCGACCGCTAAAATCATCGCTTCAACACCTAGTGTTAACGAAATTGGGAAACTTTCCGCAATCATATCGTTTGTTGAGCGACCTTTGTATTTCATTGATTCACCAAAATCAAATTGTGCTGTAGATACTAAATAGTCCTTATACTGGATGTACCAAGGATTGTTTAAACCATATTCTTCTTGTAGCGCTGCTTCAATTTCTGGCGGTAAGCTTTTTTCAGAAGCAAACGGGCTACCAGGGGCAATTCTCATTAGGAAGAATGTTAGTGTTACGATGACGAATAATGCGGCAACGATGTACAATAAACGCTTGAAAATATATTTAATCATTCTTTCAGCCTCCTTAACCTCTTAATAATAGAATAAGAGGACTGCTAGGCTTAGCCTGCAGTCCATTGGTAAATCTAGTGTGCGAATTATTTCGCAATTTTTACATCTTTAAGGTTGATGTTACCTAATACATCTGGCTCCATACCTGTGATTCCGTCTTTCACTACGAATAGAGAAGTGTAATCATAGATTGGTGCAGCTGGATAATCAGCCATAAACACAGCTTCTGCTTTTTGTAAGAATGCTAGACGTTTTTCAACATCTGTTTCTTTTTGTGCTTTCGCCATTAATGATTGGTATTCTTTGCTTTCCCAACCAGTTTGGTTATTGCCGTTATCAGCTGTTGTGTAAAGATCTAAGAATGAAGTTGAATCATTGTAGTCAGCTGTCCAACCCATACGAGCTACTTCGAAGTCACCGCTGTCCACTTTGTCTAAGTAAACTTGCCATTCAGAGTTGTCAATTGTTACATTCACACCTAAGTTTTTATGCCAGCCTTCTTGAACATATTGTGCAATTGCAGCATGTGCTTCATCTGTGTTGATTGAAAGTTTGATGTTGATGTCAGAAGCATTTTTGATGCCAAGTTCTTTCATCCCTTTAGCAAGTGCTTCTTTCGCACCTTTCATGTCGTTATCTTTAAAGAATGTTTGTTGAGAATCCCATCCATTGATTGACATTGGTACGATACCATTAGCAGGTTTTTGTTCACCTTTAATTACATTGTCAATTAATCCTTGACGGTTGATTGCTAATGTTAAAGCTTTACGAATGTTTTTGTTTTTCATTACGTCATCTTTTGTATTGAATTTGTATAGGTATACAGATGCAATATCCGAGATTTGTAGTGATTTGTCTTTTTTGTATGTATCAATTTTATCAAGAGATACTGATTGGAATGGAGAGCCTAGGAAATCTAAGTCGCCACTTTCAAACATACGACTAGCTGTTGCTGAAGATTCGATCATTGCAATGTTGATTGTATCAACATCTACACTGTCTTTATCCCAGTAGCTATCTGATTTAGCTAATGTTACTTTGTCGTTGTGTTTCCATTCTTTTAGTGTGTATGGTCCGTTTGTTACGTAGTCTTCACCAGCATCTGCGTACCATTTATCATTTTTCTCAGCCACTTTTTTATTGATTGGCATATAAGAATAGAATGCTGTTAATTCTAAGAAATAAGGTGTTGGGTTATTAAGTGTTACTTCTAATGTTTTATCATCAATCGCTTTCACACCAACAGCGTCTGCTTTACCTTTACCTGTGTTGTAAGCTTCTGCGCCTTTAATAGCGTAGAAAATGTAAGAGTATTGAGACGCATTTTTAGGTTCTAAAGCCCATTTCCAAGCGTACTCGAAATCTCCTGCTGTTACTTGGTCACCATTTGACCATTTTGCATCGTCACGTAATGTGAACGTATAAGTAAGTTTATCATCGCTAACTTTTACATCTTCTGCGATTGCGTTTTCAACTTCACCTTTTTCATCTACACGAGTTAAACCTTCGAATACCCCGTTTAAGATTGATCCAGATTGTGTATCTGTCGCTAATTGCGGATGTAAGCTAGGTGGTTCTGAAGCAATTGAAAGATTTAATGTTTTGCCATCAGATTTAGAATCTTCAGACTTTTCATCTCCGCCGCCAAAGCCACATGCACCGAGCACTAATGTAAGAGCTGCGAGGATTGCTACCCATAAAAAGTTTTTCTTCATGTTGTGTTCCCCTCTAATGCCTATAAAGATTTGCGTTATATTTATAACGTATTAATACTATATCAAACAAATAAATAGAAAGAAAGAAGTATTCCGAAAATTTTCAAATCAGAAACAATTTATTTAATTTAGAACAGTTTATTTTAATGAAACAATTTTTAAAGATTATGTATTTTTATAAAATAATTCTCTTTCAAACGGCTTTTTAATGCTATTTTTATTAATTTCACTGCATTTTTATAGTTTTCTGAATAGAATGAATATCGTCACAATTCAATAAAATAATTTACCATATTTTTTATAAAGTCACTTTTTTTATGTCTTTTCTATTTTTTATATCTTTTTTTCATCTCTATTACCTATAAATTTTTTGAATTATTGCTATTATAATAATATTTTTTCTGAATTTTACGATAATTTTGTCGTTATCAGATGTCATTTTTTAGTATTTAAAAATAAAATCATTTAATTATTATATAAATATATCTTTCTTATGAATATTCAAATAAAAAAGGCTACGTTTGACGTAGCCTTTTTGTTTATTTAATATCTTTTTATTTCATGGAAGGTACTAATTTCTCTAAGCAATGTTCAATGCTTTTGAGTAGCGAATTATGCATATTTCTACGATAAATGTACAAATGGAATACATATAAAAAATCCGTAACATTTTTATACAAATACAATTGCTCGTCTGAACGTAACTTTTCATTCTGTGAAGTCATAAATTTCGGAACACGTATAAAGAAATCCTCAATCACTTTTTCATCCAAATGAATTTTTAATAATTTCATAATCGTTTTTGATAATACCTCTTTTTCATCACCAATATAAAGAACAGATGAACATGCAATTTTATTAGCTACTACACGAAAAAGATTCGCGCTTTGTTCTTTTGGAAAGCGCTCATCATCCATTAATTTCTCAAGTGCATCCACTGCATAAGCTACAGGCTGCACAAGTCCTCCTTCTTTACCGTAACTACGTACATCTTCTTCTAATTGAAGGTACAACATCACTGCACGATATATAGCATCATATGTTGCATTGTCTATAAAAGGTACTTCGTTATGTGCATCAATAAAAAAGCCAAGTGCTTTCATACTGTAAGAACGTTTATATAGCTCGTTACTATTAAGCATTCCTTGATTATAGAATAAATAATCGTCACTAATCAGCTCCAATATAACGCGTTCTTTTCTCGATGCATTAATATTTTCGTTCGTTGCAAATCGCTCTAAAAAAGCTAATAATTGTGCTCGCAGTTGTTGATCGAGTGTTTCAAGTGATGGCAGTACTTGTTGAATCAGCTCGTCATCATTCATACGATGCAATGTAACATCTTGTTCAATTAGTTCTTGTAGTCTTTCTATTGTAATGGTCATTTTCTCAACCCCATTCTATACTCTATTCATCAAGCCTATTGTAGCAAGTTCCAAGTCGCTCGCTCAAAGAATTTTTCACTTTATATTGTGAAAAAGAAAAAGACAGTCGCAACGACTTTTTCGTTGTTACTATCTTTATTCCCTTATTTTTGTACTTTTTTACCATAAAGTTCATTTAAAATCTCAATTTTCTTTTCAATGGCCTCTTCATACGTCAAAATGTATGCGGCTGGCTCTTTTGGATTGTGGTGTTGGGTGATGCGCCCTGTTTGTGCATCAACGAATTTACTTGAAGCACCGCAGCCCAGTCCAATGATTGTTTGTACTTCTTCCATAATGACAATATTATAGATACTTTCCTCGCCAGGTTTTGAGTAACCGACGTTTTCTAAATTGCCTAAAATATTTTTTTGACGGTATAAATAGTACGGCGCGTAATCATGCTCATCTGTCCATTCATGTGCACGATGCATCATCGCTTCAGCCGTTTTACGGTCCGCGACTTGATATTTATCACGGTTATGCGTCATTTCTGAGGCACGCTTGAACGATAATGTATGCACTGTTAAAGATTCTGGCATCATTTTTTCAGATTCTGCTAATGAATGTTCAAACTCTTCAAGACCCTCATTCGGTAAGCCGATGATTAAATCCATATTGATATTATTCATGCCTTCTTCACGTGCAAGCCAGAATTTATCAATTGTTTCTTGTACGCTATGATGACGCCCAATGGCTTTTAATGTTTCATCTGTATACGACTGTGGATTAACACTAATACGATCAATGCCCCATTTACGTAATACGGCTAATTTTTCAGATGTAATCGTATCCGGACGTCCTGCCTCTACCGTTACTTCACGAATTGTTTCAGGATGTGGGAAATGTTTGTACATTGTTTCATATAAAGCGTCCATTTCATCTGCCTCGATCGAAGTAGGCGTACCCCCGCCCCAGTAAATCGATGTAATCTTCATATCATTTTCAGTAAGCCATTGCCCCATACGTTCAAGTTCAATATGCAATCCATCAAGGAATGTATTTACACGACCTTGTTTACGATTACTTTGAATCGCATAAGCTGGGAACGTACAATACGCACATTTTGTCGGACAGAATGGAATACCAATATAAATACTAACCTCATCGCCAATCGTGTCTAAATCAGGAATTGTTTTCAATTGTACGGCTACAATACGCTCTAATAAATCGATTTTTTCATGTGACAAACGGAATTCTGTCACCAGTTTTTCGCGAATAGCTTCCTTTGTATAGCCTTGCTTACGAAACTTATGATAAAGCTTCGTTGGACGAATCCCTGTAAGGATGCCCCATTTTTGATGCATATCCGTTAATTGCTCTAATGCCTCTAACAATACATATGACACGGCGCGTTTTAAACGAATATTCTGCTCACGGTCTGTTCCTAGTGTTTCGTATGGTTGGTCAAACGTTGTATAAAACTTCGCACCACTTGCTTGCTCTTGTAATTCACAGGTAGCATGCACGGTATAATCTTCGTCTACTTGCGATGTGAAATGAACTTTCAAGTCAACTTCTTGCTCTTTTTTCGCTACTTTCGAATCCTCAAAAAATAGATTGGCGATATGCGTAATTTGACGTATCCAATCTTGAGGATACGTTTTATTTAATGAAATTAATTTCATTTGATTGGTTCAACTTCTTTCGAATTTAGTTTAAATAAAAATTTTTATAGGTATAAGTAAATAAAATTAATAAAAAATGGGGGTTTTATCATGATCTTTAACACATGGAAGAAAGTATCTTATGAATTATCTATTGAAAATAGTATAGAGTCTGAATTACCTAATGTGTGTATTGAAAATAATTTAAGTAACGATATCTATACACAGCTCGAAATGATTTCCTTAACCTTACGTGATTTAGCGATTTTGCGTTTGATGCGGCCCATTTTAAAAGAAAATTTAACGTCCCTTGTTGAAAATTTTTATTTAAATCTTCAAAAGGAGCCATCTTTACAACAAATCATTCAAGATAATAGTACATTTGAACGCCTCAAAAAAACATTATCTCATCATCTCGGAGAATTATTTGATGGGGTCATTGATGAACAATTTGTAGCAAAAAGACAGTGTATTGCATCTGTTCACGCACGTATTGGTTTGGCGCCTAAATGGTATATGTGTGCATTTCAAGATTTGTTAAACGGCTTTTTTATTATTGTCGAAAATACAGCTTATAACACAAAAGAACGTTTTGAAATTTTAAAAGCGATTTCAAAAATTTTAAATGTGGAACAGCAAATCGTTCTAGAATTATATGCATCTGATTATGAACAAGCCTTGATGAAAAAAAATGAAGTGAATTTAGCGATTGTAGAATCCGTACGCTCAAACTCTTCTGCGCTTAGTACAGTTGCTGCAGAAACAAATGATTCGATTTCATCGATTGTTACGGTATTAAATGACCTAAAAAAAATGTCTGCACATAATCATACATTATCCGATGAAGTTGTTCGCTCTGCAACGAAAGAGCAACAACGCTTATTTGCCACTGAAGAAAATAGTACCGAACTTCAGGAAACGATGCAACTAGTTAAACATGACATCGATGAACTTCATGACTTAAATAATCAAATCAACGATATTGCGAGTCTAATTGCTGATATCGCGAGTGAAACCAATTTACTATCATTAAATGCATCCATTGAAGCCGCGCGTGCTGGTGAACATGGCAAAGGCTTTGCTGTTGTAGCTAGTGAAGTACGTACACTAGCTGAAAATACAGCAAAAGCGGTGAAGACTGTTAATCGTATTGTTTCTAAAAGTTTGATAAAAACGAAAGAAATTGCCGAAACCTCACTAGCGCTAGAAACACTTGTTGTGACATCTAATGCAGATATCCATGAAACTGGTCTATCTTTCACAGAAATTTCAACGCGTATGCAAGCGCTACGTCAAAGCAGTGATGCACTCATGCATAATGTCGAATACCTTAATACAGCGGTCTCAACTATTCAAGAAAATGCGAATCGTATTCATATGGCATCAGTTGATTTAGTAGCAAAATCCAAATAAATAGAAAAAGAGCACTTTCGACAATGAAAGTGCTCTTTTTTTATGAAGAAGGTATTATTGAATACCATCATACATTGCTTGGATTGGTTTTGTTAGTACACGATTAATTTCCTGTACTAATTCGCTAAGGGCCATTTCAGCCATTAGCATTTTTGAAATCGCTTGGTTTTGTTGAGCAAGTTGCGCTGTTTTTTGTGCGTATTGTAGCTCGTCCTCGCCGATTTCTTCACCCTTCATTTGCTTTTCTTGAAGTGTCATTTGTAGTTCACGGAATTTCGCAAATAATGCCACCGCTGCTTCATCTTTTTTCACTTCTTCAATCGCTGTTTTTAATGTGTTGAATTGTTCCGTTTGGCGGAATGTGCTTTCTAGTTTGTTTAAATCATCGTAAATATTAATCATGTGTAAATCCCCCTACATAAAGTATGAAATAATCCCTTGGAAAATCCCGATAAAGCCACCAAGCACAAAGCCAAGAACTGTAATCATTTTTAGTTCACGACCTGTGATACCTAGTACAAGCTTTTCAAGAACTTCTAGCGGGAATGTATCGACTTGCTCACGCACAAGCTCCTCAATATCAAGACGAGCGATAGCTGTCTCTAAGTTTGCTTCTGCTTTTTCAAAACCAACTGCTACAACTTGTGGCACAACCTTGTCAGCTAAATGCTGCGCGCCTGTTGGCCAGTAATGTACAAGTGGTTTGTCTAAATGTGTTTCAATGGCTAATTTTTTTTTCGCGTATGACTGGATGTTGCGTGTGACACTTGTGAAATCAAGATCACCTAAAATTTGTGGCACGGTTTGAACGCGTAGCTTACCCCATTCAGTTATTAAAATATTATTGACCATATTAAAGGTGCCAGGTGCTACAAGGAAATTATGAATTTCCTTTTGAACTTTTAACACAATCGAATCACTGTCACCTAAAAACATTTGAACCATACCGCCAAGTGTTCCTTTTGATTCAAGGAAGTTGTCGATAAGCCCTTTAATTGTTAAGTAACCTTCACTTGATGCAAAATAATCGTCGCCACGCATTAAAATATAACTTGAGACTTCTGGAATTTTCGCATCGACTTTTTCAGTCCAGCTTGGCGGCAGTAATGCTTCAATCGCATCCTTTGAAAGAACGTTTTTGAAATGCATGACTTGTTGGTCGATAACCGTATCAATTTTCTGTTCAATCAATTGCGGTGCATCAGCTACACCAGCTTGCTTTAGCCAATCATTTAACGTTTTATCTTCTGCAAAAACATATTGTTGAATAAGTTCATTTGCTTTCGCTTCAATCTTTTGTTGATTATCAGCATTAAAGAATTTTTTGCGGAACATTTCTGGTGTTAATAAATAATTGACGACTGTTTTTCCGAGTTGCTCTGCAATCGCGCCACGTCGTTTTGGAATAATCCCTGGTGTGAATGGCAAACGCCAGCCGAAAAGATATTTTGCCTCTAACGGACGGAATAACATTTTAATAGCGATATGATTTGTAAAGCCACCAATAACGGAGCCAATCACAGCCATGACGACAATTTTCCATAATAAATCTAGCATATAGCTGTCACCCTTCTTTACGAATATCATTGCCTGTTCACATTATAGCAGAGGCAAAAAAAATCGCATATCAAAATCCTTTGTTCGCAAAAAGTTAGAAAAATAGGTAAACTATTACAAATAGGAAATGGAGTGATATACGATGATTCAACATTTTAAATTTAAGCCTCTATACAATTCGAAGCTGCCAGGTTGGCAACTGAACTTCTATAATAAGAGCATCTATTACGAAGTCATCTACAATTCAGATGGCTCGCTTACATGCGTATCGCCGAAAGATATGGTGCTTGATGAACAGTTAGAAAAAGAAATTCAAGCACTTATGGCGTTTCACGTTTACGATTGAGTTTTTAAACGTTCAAATCGTTTACCAAACGTGAAGTAGAAATAAGTAGACGCTGTTAAATAAAGCGCCGACGTTAAAATAAATGTATATACATAGCCATAGTAACTACCAAAGGCGGTTACTAAATATGTCGCTGGAATCCCCATTGAGGCCCAGCCGACTTGGAATACCATTTGGTTGACCGAGTTGGCGAGGCCTTTATATTTGTCATGGACAATATCCATCGCGACAGCACTCTGAATTGGTGATGCAGCATTCATGAGTGCCTGACGGAATAAAAAGCCAATTGATGCGACCCATAGATTCGTTGTAAAGGCCGTTAATAATAGGAAAGGAATCGACGCATATTGGAAAATAATAATGGCCTTTACCTCACCTACTTTTTTAACAACAATTGGTCCGATTAGTTGTGCGACAGCTGTCATCGCTGAGCCAATTGCTAAAATAAAGCCAATATACGAATTCGACGCATCAAAACGATTGGCAAAATAAAGATTTAAATACGGAATAACTAGCCCTGAGCCTGTCCCAATAACTAGCTGTGCAATCCCAAATAATACGATGATTTTTAAATTACTTTTAAAATCGACCGCATGATGGTCTTGTACAAGTCGCGGTGCCTTCGGTTTATTGTCCGCAACAGGCACAGCTTTTTTCATCATAAGCATTGGTAGTAAGCCAATAAGGAAAAAGACAACCCCGATTAACAGCGCAACACGAATCCCTGCCGCTGCACTAATATCGAAAAGATCACTCGCGCCATCAGCAATGACACCGCCGAATAAATTCCCGGCAACGCCTGCAATGGTCACAAGCGAAAAATGTACACTAAACAACTGCATACGTTCTTTTGGTTTTGAATTTTCTGCTAAAAACGGTACACTGGCCACTTGTGGAAACGCCCAAACAAGCCCAGTTAAAAATGCACCAATGAGCATCGTTTGCTCGGTTACCGTCACACTCCGTACAACTAGTGTGATGGCGGTAAGACCTGCACCAATGATGATCATCCATTTGCGTCCAACACGGTCGCTAAGTAACCCTGCTGGCACAAGTATAATGGCCGTAGCAAGCGCCGTCATCGCAATGACGTGTCCGCTTACTTCGCCAGCGAGACCTAGCTCGCGAATATATAAATTGTACATAACGCCAAAAATCCCCATACCCATCTGGATTAAGACGTTCCCAAACATAAACAACTTCACATTGCGATTGAATGAGTTCAGTTGATGAACCCAATCTCTCCACCAATTCGTAATGCCCACCCGCTTTCTTCCATTTCACGAGTATACATGCTACGCTCGTTCACATAAAAATTCAATTAGTTTGTTTGCATCCCTGACTGTAAGCGATACATTTGATAATATTTTCCTTGTTTTGCGAGGAGTTCCTCATGAGTCCCTCGTTCGACAATGCGCCCCGCATCTAGGACTAAAATCAAATTAGCATTTTTAATAGTAGAAAGTCGGTGTGCAATGATAAATGTTGTACGGCCCCGCTTTAAAACATCCATTGCGCGTTGAATCATTTCTTCGGTCTCAGAGTCAATATTCGACGTCGCTTCATCTAATATTAAAATTGCTGGATCGAAGGCAAGTGCACGTGCGAATGAAATCAACTGGCGCTGACCAGAAGATAATGTCGTACCACGCTCTACCACCTTATCATCAAGTTCAATGCCTTTTAATCCACCAACTGCTTCAACGGCTGCTTTCACCTTGGCATCTGAAATTCTTGGATCATTTAAGCTAATATTCGATGCGACGGTTCCTGTAAATAAATACGGGTCTTGTAGCACAATGCCCATATGCTCACGCGTCGTTTGCACTGGCTTGTCATTCACATTTTGCCCATCAATGGTAATCGAACCTTTTGAGACATCATAAAAACGGAAGAGTAAATTCATAATCGAGCTTTTACCTGAGCCTGTATGACCCACTAATGCCACTGTCTCTCCTGGTTGCGCCTCAAAATCAATATTTTTCAGCACATACTCCTCGTCCTTATAAGCAAAGCTCACATCATTAAATGCGACATGTCCGTTATAACGTGGCATATGCTCATTGCTTACTTCTGTTCCGTCATACTCTAATAGCTCGAGTACACGCTGTGCCGATACACGCGCACGTTCAAGACGATTTAACTGTCCGACAATTTGCATGAATGGATTAAATAGTCGTGTAATATAATCAATGAACACATAAAGTAGACCAACTGAAAATGCTTCTGAGCCTGACAATGCTTGTGAACCAAAATACCAAATAAATGCAAGGAACACCACAGAACGTAATAAGCCGATTAAGTTATGCGTTGTCGCTGCATCAAGGACGAGCATCTTATTTTGATAATCATAATGGTCCTTATTAATCTCTTCAAATTCTTGTTCCATTTTCTTTTCTTGCCCAAATGCTTGAATAATTGTCATCCCATTAATCGACTCATTTAACATACCGTTCATATCCGATAATCGCGTACGAATAATATGATTAAATTTTGTCGCAAATTTATGGTAGAACCACACGAAGGCAATTAAAACTGGTAGTAAGCATAATACGATTAATCCCATGCGCCAATCTAAAATAAACAGCATGATGTAGACGCCAAAGATTGTTAAAATACTTGATGCAAACTGTGATAATACCGTCACGAATAAATCACGAACAGCTTCGGTATCATTTGTAATACGTGATACGACCTTCCCAGCTGGGAGACTATCAAAGTAACGAATCGTTAGGCGATTAATATGCTCATATACATCGTTACGCATCGTTTTAATAATATTATTCGCACCTGATTGTAATATAATGTACTGCGCATAACGGAAAATCGCGGATACTACGGATAGTCCAAAGAAAATCGCTAGCAGCACAGAAAAGGGTTGCCACGGAACGCCATCTGCTTTGGCATCCGTAATATAACGGTCAATCATTTCTTTTGCAATTAAAGGTCCTGCTAAATCTGCCGCAACAGCGATTAATAAAAAGCTGACACCAATAATTAGTTGTTTCTTATATAAGTTTGCGTAGTGCATGAGTCGCTTTTTAAACATCGCCATCACCTCCAATTTGTTGTAGTGCAAACTGCTCACTATACCAGCCACCTGCACGAACTAACTCGTCATGTGTGCCTTCTTCTATAACATGACCATCTTCTAATACAATGATGCGGTCTGCATGCATCACTGCAGATAGGCGGTGTGTAATAATTAATGTCGTTTTATCATTGCGTAGCGCCTGGATATTATGAATAATTGTACTTTCTGTTTTCGCATCAACGGCCGATAATGAATCATCGAGAATTAGAATTTCCGGATTTCGAATTAATGCGCGCGCAATAGAAATCCGTTGTTTTTGTCCACCTGATAGAGAGATCCCTTTTTCACCAACCATCGTTTCAAGTCCCTGTGGTAGACGTTTTAAATCTTCTTCAAAATTAGCCATGCGAATGGCAGCTCGGAGTTCTTCCTCTGTCGCATCTGGTTTTCCGAAAAGAATATTTTCGCGTACCGTACGTGAAAATAAAATATGCTCTTGTGGTACATAGCCAATCCATTTCCGGACTTGTTCTTTTGATTGCAACTGAATTTTTGTATCGGATAACGCCACGTTGCCTTCTCCAAGTGGATACTCACGTAGTAGTTGCTTTACAACGGTTGTTTTCCCACTGCCGGTTTTTCCGACAATACCAAGTGTTTCACCACGCTCTAGACGAATGTCCATATCCACTAAATTTGTCTGCTTAGCTGTTGGATATGTGAAACTAACGCCATCAAAGACAATATTACTTGGCTTCTCAATATCGATTGGCTTCTCTGGGTCTGGTACATCCTCATGCTCTGCCAATGTTTCGCGCACACGATCTGCTGACGCATTGCCACGCTGCATAACATTAATCATTTCACCAATTGCCATCATTGGCCAAACGACCATCCCCAAATAAACATTAAAGGTAATGAGCTCACCAACTGTAATAACGCCCTGCGATACGAGGTATGCACCATAGCCAAGGCCTAGCATATAGCTAAGCGCCGTCAAAATCTTACTAATCGGTGCAAATAAAGCATCGACTCGCTCTACACGCATATTTTTATCGTAAACGTCTTGCGTCATATCTTTGAACTGCGCTTCCATTGAACGTTCCTGCACATAAGCTCGTACAACACGCACACCTTCAACCCCTTCTAGCACGCGGTCATTCATATCCCCAAAGGCTGCCTGTGCTTCAACGAAACGCTCATGAATTTTTTTACCGATAATTTGCATCGCATAAGCTAAAAATGGTAGCGGTAAAATCGCCACAAGCGTTAGTTGCCACGATACACCAAAGCCCATCATTAAAATAATCGTTACTAAATAAAATGATGAATCAAGCATCGTCATAATACCGTAACCCGCTGTTTCAGAGACAGCATTTAAATCATTCGTTGAGCGCGCCATTAAATCGCCTGTACGATTGCGCTCATAAAATGGTGGTGCCATACGTAAGAATTTACGCATGAGATTTTGGCGCAGTTGATATTGTAAAATATTCGAGCCGCCAAATAATTGATACTGCCATATATAGTTTGTAATATAGCCAACAACTGTAATGCCTACGAGAATAAAAGTATATTGCCATAGCAAATCACTCGTAAGTTGCCCACGATGAATCGCATCGATTGTGTCCCCAATCAATTTTGGCGGTACAATTTCAAGCACACTTGAAATGATAAGTAGTAGAATTGCTACACTATACCGCTTCCATTGTTCTTTAAAAAACCAATCAAGCTTTTTAAATATGTCGAACATAGTGTCATGTTCTCCTTTCTCTCCGCTCCGCAAACACAAAAAGGCACGCACTCCTAGTTAGAGCGCGTGCCTAAACAATAGAAGTGTACAGAAAATCCCTGCACACTTAAAAAGTCGAGTTACATAATGTGTTGTGCGGAGATATGTTTTGTAGTTGTGTTGTCATGTGAATGCTTTTTGATGTGAATCATAGTACATACCTCCTTTTTATTAGTTGCCTTTCATGCTACGCCGTTTCCATTAAATTGTCAATATATTTTTAATTTTCCGTATAAATAAACTATTTTAATCATATAACAAACTTTTTGCTCATTTAGTTGAGAACATTTGAAAAATCATTCTAACTGGTCTATATTATTTCTATTAACTAATTTTTTATTATAGGAGGTGTACACTTTGTCCTTCCCCTCATTCGGGCTTTAAGGACAAAGGAAGTCTTTGGACATAGCCATACGGTTGACAGCAGTTGCTGTCTTAATCGCGATCTCCGCGTTCTTCGTAGCAACTGAATTTGCTATCGTACGAACGCGAGCTACTCGAGTAAATCAGCTGGTAGCTGAAGGAAATAAACGAGCGTTAAACGCTAAAAAAGTAGTCGATAATTTAGATGAATATTTATCCGCCTGCCAATTAGGTATTACGATTACATCATTAGGTATTGGTTGGTTAGGGGAAGAGGCCGTAGCAGCAGTTATCGAGCCTATCTTTCACTTAATCGGTTTAGAAAGCGGCGCTGTCTTAACATTAGTGTCATTCATCATCTCATTCTCAATCGTGACGTATATTCACGTTGTTATGGGTGAACTTGCACCGAAAACATTAGCCATTCAAAAAGCCGAATCTGTTGCACTTGCAACGGCCAAACCATTAATCATTTTCCATAATGTTATGTTCCCATTCATTAAATTATTAAATATTTCTGCACGAGGTGTCGCAGCAATGTTTGGTTTAAAAGGTATGGGCGAATCTGAAGGCGCAATGTCTGAGGAAGAGCTTCGTTTAACATTATCGGATAGTCTAAAGGGCGGCGAGATTAATCAAGCTGAATATCGCTATGTAAATAGCATTTTCGAATTCGATGATCGTCTTGCCAAAGAAGTCATGGTACCTCGTACAGAAATCGTCGGTATCGATAAAGACCTTACATTGAAAGAGGTCTTTGAAGTAATCGGTGTAGAACAATACACACGTTACCCCGTTATCGACGGCGATAAAGACCATGTGCTGGGTCTTGTTAATATGAAATCATTATTAACAGCCTACATTAAAAACCCAGAAGTCAACGGGCCAAAACCTGTGACAACGTATATGCGACCAATTATTCGTGTATTTGAAACAACACCAATTGGCGATTTATTACTTAAAATCCAACGTGAACGTATTCATATGGCCATCTTAATGGATGAGTACGGTGGTACGTCTGGTTTAGTAACAATCGAAGATATTATCGAAGAAATTGTCGGCGATATTCGCGATGAATTCGATACAGATGAGATTCCTGAAGTACGTAAAGTAAAAGAAGGTCATTACATCCTTGATGCGAAAATGCTACTAGAAAGTGTGAATGATTTTCTTGGCATTAACATCGAAGAAGATGATATCGATACAATTGGCGGTTGGGTCATGACGAAAAACTTTGATGCAGTAAAAGGTGAAAAGATTATCGAGCAAGGATATCAATTTGTTGTCAAAGAGCTAGAAGGACATCATATTTTATATCTTGAAGTGACAAAACTTGCCCCTGCACAACCACTTGAGTCGGACGTTGAAACAGCCGAATAATACGAAAGAGCTGGAGATATAATCTCCAGCTCTTTTTTATACTTTGCCACTTGGCTCTGTTAAATTATGTTTTACAGCATAGAGTGCTGCTTGTGTACGGTCTTGCACTTCTAACTTAGCAAAAATATTGGAAATATGCGTTTTAACCGTCTTCTCTGTCACAAATAATGAGGACGCAATTTCTCGATTGCTTTTCCCTTTTGTAAGCTCTGCTAATACATCACGTTCACGCGGTGTTAGTGGATGTTTCACATGGGGGCTATTTTCTTCTTCTTTTTCCGCTTCTTCTAGTTGCTCACTAGCATCTGGGTGCAAAATATTTTCGCCTGCAATGATTTTGCGGATTGTTTCTACAAGCTCATCTGGCTCAATATCTTTTAACTGATACCCTGCCGCACCTGCCTCAATCGCTGGCACGACATGGTCACGGTCTGAAAAGCTCGTTAGCATAAGCACATGCACTGCTGGAAACTGCGCTTTAATTTTTTTCGTTGCTTGAATACCATCCATCTCAGGCATCACTAAATCCATTAATACAATATCAGGCTGTAGCTCTGCTGTTAATGCAACGGCCTCTTTGCCATTTGCCGCTTCACCGACTACTTCAAAATCCTTTTGCGTTTTTAAAAAGAATAATAAGCCACGGCGTACAACATGATGGTCATCTGCTATTAATACACGAATCATGACAAATCCCCCCTCTAATATGGCATACGAATTAAAATTTCCGTACCCTTTCCTATATCACTTACCCAATCAATCGTGCCACCTAATGACGTTGTACGGTCACGCATGCTTTGAAGTCCTAATGATGGTAGCTGGACACGGTCTGGTAATTGGAAGCCACGTCCCTCATCTTTAATAACGAGTAAAACATCCGTTGACGTCAGCGTAATATAAAGCTCCGCCTCCTTCACACCCGAATGCTTACGGACATTATTCAGCGCTTCTTGTGCTAAACGGAATAATGCCTCTTCTACTTTAGATGGCAACTGCACAACACCTGTGACATTCACTTTCAATTGAATCCCTAGCATATCTGCATAGCCTTTAATAGCTTCCAAAATACCACTCTCTAAACCTTTTGGGCGTAGTTGCCAAATGAGTGCACGCATTTCTGTTAAGGCCTCTTGTGTTAAATCCTGAATTTCTTTAAATGTTTCTTTCACCATCGGCTCGTCACTCATCTCAACGCCTGCACGTGATGTCAGTGTCACCGAGAATAGTAGCTGATTGACCGAGTCATGTAAGTCACGCGCTAAACGGTTACGTTCTTGCACTAATGCCATTTCCTGCTCCTGCTTCGTCAGCATAATCCGTTTAATCGATGAACCAATTTGAAAGGCCACAGATTCAAGTAATGCTAAATCATCATCTGAGAAGCTTACCGTATTAGGCGATGCTACATTAAGTAAGCCAAAGCGTTCATGTCCTGACTGCAGTGGTACGGTTGCATGATGCGTAATGTCCGCATTATCGCCTACATCTGCTGCATTGGCACTTTCGATTCGTTGACATTCGATAATATTTGACGCTTTCTCCAGTTCATTATTACGAAATTTCGATAAGCACCAGCAGCCGCCCTTACATAAGTAACGACAATTATCATGCGCTAATGCTTCTGGTAAATTTTCATGTGCAATCATCTCATGTTTTCCGCGGCCATTAATAAAGAAAATCCATCCTGTTTCAAAGCGTGTACCTGCTAATAATTTACGCAGCGCGCCTTGTAGCATCGGCTGTAATTCGGTTTCTTCGTTTAATAGCTCTGCAATTTCTTTTAATAAGCTAATATTTGAATGATCTGTCGGCTGCATAAAATGCCCCCTAATCGTTTACTTACTTCTATTGTACCGTTTATTGCGAGTAGTTTGTATCACGAGTCCCTCATACTTTTGAATGAAAAAAGAACCGCACACGAGGTACGGTTCTTTTTAGTACAACTTAATCTTCTTTTGTATAGTGTAATGAATACACATCATGGCGACGGTCTTTTAAGTGCGCTACTGTACCATCTTGGCGTTTACGACGTAGAATTTCTAAATCGACATCGCCGATTAACACCATTTCTAAGTTTGGACTTGTTTCACCGACAATACCATCGCGAGCAAATTCAAAGTCAGAAGGTGCAAAAATCCCTGACTGCGCATATTGAATATCCATATTTTCTGTTTGTGGTAAGTTGCCGACTGTTCCGGCAATGACTGTATAAATTTGGTTTTCAATGGCGCGTGCCTGTGCGCAATAACGTACACGTAAATAGCCTTGGCGATCATCTGTACAGAATGGTGTGAAAATAATATTTGCACCTTTATCGGTTGCGATACGTGCCATTTCTGGAAACTCAATATCGTAACAAATTTGGATGGCGATTTTACCGCAGTCTGTATCAAAGACACGGACTTTATCGCCACTTGAAATCCCCCACCATTTACGTTCATTTGGTGTGATATGCACTTTATATTGCTTTTCAATTGTGCCATCACGGCGGAATAAGTAGGCGATATTGTAAATTTCATCGTCTTCCTCTTTAACGAAGTGAGAGCCGCCGATGATATTGACATTGTAGCGAATCGCTAAGTTTGTAAATAGCTCTAAATATTGCTCCGTATATTCCGTTAGGCGGCGCACGGCTAAGCTTGGCGATTTTTCGTTCATAAAGCTCATTAATTGGGTCGTGAAAATCTCTGGGAATACGACAAAGTCCGAGCTTGCATCACTGGCTACATCAACGAAATATTCACATTGGTGTGCAAATTCTTCAAAGCTTGAAATTTTACGCATCATATATTGGACAGCACAAATACGTACTGGGTAGCTCGTTTTATAGTGACGTTTTGTACGTGGTAAATAATCAACATTATTCCACTCCATCAATGTCGCGTATTTTGCAGAAGCCACATCATCTGGTAAATAGTTTGGATTTACACGCATTAGTGTAAATCCATTTTTAATTTGGAATGTTAATACTGGATCATATACTTTATGACGAGATACGGCATCCACATATTCGCGTGGTGTCATTTCATCGATATGCTTATGGTAGTTTGGAATACGGCCACCAATAATTATTGATTTCAAGTTATGCTCACGCGCTAAATCTTTTCGCGCGTCATATAAACGTTGACCAATTTTCATACGGCGGTAGGCTGGGTCTACCATTACCTCGATACCGTATAAATTATAGCCGTTTGGATTGTGGTTTGTAATATAGCCATCATTTGTTAAATCTGACCAGGTAGCGCGGTCATCATATTCATCAAAGTTAATAATTAAGCTTGAGCATGATGCAATGACTTTACCGTCTAATTCTGCGACGATTTGGCCTTCTGGGAAAATATCTAAATGGCTATTTAAATGTGATAGTTCCCACGGGTCCATTCCTGGAAAAGATTTGCGTTGGATTTCTAAAATTTCATCAAAGTCTGTACGCTGCATTTTGCGAATGACTAGGTTTTTTTCAAATTGTGATACGTCTAATTGTTCTGACATGGTTAGTCCCCTTTCATAATCAAGGCGTACCCTTATTCTACTACTCTAAAACAAAAGGGAAAAATTATTTTACTTATGACGCTAATCCCACTATAATCGAGTAAGAAATAGACTAAAATTAGGAGAATTTTCATGCAACGAAAACTCGAAAATGCACTACTATTTATGTGGACCGTTTCACTAGTTGCGACGCTCGGTTCACTGTACTTTTCTGAGGTGCAACTATATGAGCCTTGTAAATTTTGTTGGTTCCAACGAATTTTTATGTATCCACTTGTACTAATTTTGGGTATCGCATACATACAACGCAATGTAAAAATTGCGACCACAAGCGCAATTTTTTCCGTAATCGGTGTCTGTATTGCGCTCTATCACTATGGTATACAAAAGATTCCATACTTACAGGATAATGCCGCTTCTTGCGGACTTGTCCCTTGCACTGGTCAATATATTAACTGGCTTGGCTTCATTACGATTCCATTCCTATCGTTAACCGCTTTTATTTTAATTGCGGTTACAAGTTTTTACATGTTAAAACAACTGAAAAAAGGAGCACACTAACTCATGGCGAAAAAAACAACCGCACAGAAAAAAGACAATCGCCTAACGCTTTTATTAATCATCGCAATTGTTGTTGTACTTGGTTTTACAGCGATTTACTTCATTAACAAATCGCAAAACGAAGCAAAAATTGAAAATTCAACGAGTGCCGCTAACCAAACAACTGGCGAAAAAGCAACAGGTGATACCGATACACATGGCTTATATGGTGACTACAAACCGAAAACACAAGCAACAATCGATCAATTAGACGATAAAAATTATCAAAACATCATCTTGCCGGATGATTTAAAGAAACGAATCGATGCGGGGAAAGAAACATTCGCATACTTCTTCAGCCCAACTTGCTCTCACTGCGTGGCAACAACACCAATCCTAATGCCTGCAGCGGATAAAGCGGATGTGCATATTTATCAATACAATGTTTTAGAGTTTGAAGAAGGCTGGACAGACTACGCGATCAATGCCACACCAACACTTGTCTACTTTAAAGACGGCAAAGAAGTTGGACGTGTCATCGGCGAACAAACAGCTGAAGGTTTCACTGAATTTTTCAAAACAATGGAAAATTCATAAAAATAAACTGACCTAAAAAGAAAAGGACACTTTCAATGAGAAAAATCGTTGGAGGTGTTTTTTTGTTGAGCAAAAACACGCGTATTCACACGGAACAAAATTGAAAGCCATTAAGATAAAGCGGGCAACCATACCAGTGAACGAAATGATAGCTGTGTATCGAATTAAAGACTTATCAATGTATGAAGTGGGAAAGAGAAAGGCATCCTTTAAAGTAGTATCTTAGTGAACAGCCAAAGAACAAAGCGTTACCATGAACATGTCTAATAAAAGAACGTCAGTGAAAAAGGCTATCTTGATTATTTTTGAGAACAACAAATGATGTTGTCATTCAAATCGTTCAATAATAGCTCAACGACTATACTCGAATTTCGGTAAAATCAAATCCTAGTTGCATACAAAAAAAGATGGTGAAAAAAGAATTTGACGGCGACTCCTAGGAGAATAGCATGAGCGAAAGACCCCACAGTGAGCTTGCGAACGAGGAGGCTTCCGCCATGCTAAAGGAAAGCGTCCGTCAAATTCAATTGAAGGAACATGTCTTTTTCTTTATCTCATTTTCTAGCGTGATTTCTTCTTTTTCTGTTGCAAGCCGCTAATTGAATAGAGCTAGGAGTCCCTGTCTCTTTTTTGTTATACTAAACGAATTGGAGGGATTGGATGATTGGAACGATTTTTAACTGTTTGACGATTATTGTCGGAAGTTTAATAGGAAGTTTTCTGAAAAAAGGTATCAAGGAACGCTATCAGGAGATTTTGATGCAGGCAATGGGCTTTGCGGCAGTGGCACTCGGTATTAATGCGATTGTACAGTATATGCCAAAGAGCGATTTTCCTGTACTATTTATCGTAAGCCTCGCAATCGGTGGACTCATTGGCGAAATGATTGATATTGAAACACAGTTTAATAAGCTTGTCGGTAAATTTTCAAAAAGTGATTTAGCGAAGGGGTTATCAACCGCCATTTTACTGTTTTGCATTGGAACCTTATCGATTTTAGGACCGATTAATAGCGCACTTCATGGTGACTATACATATTTATTTACGAATGCTATTTTAGATTTTGTAACATCGATTGTTTTGGCCTCTACATTTGGTATTGGCATTGCCTTTGCGGCAGTTGTACTATTTGTATGGCAAGGCTCATTTTATTTATTAGCTATTTATTTAAACGATTTCATGTCAGCACATTTACTGACGGAGATTTCAATTATTGGCGGAATTTTGATTTTAGCTTCTGGCCTTAGTATTCTCGGCATTAAAAGTTTTAAATCGCTCAATATGCTTCCTGCCCTACTCGTACCGCCCTTATTTTTTATTATCACGCATTTTTTCTAATCTATACAAAAAACACTTCCGCCTAACTCATGGAAGTGTTTTTTCGTTAACGATTGTATTTTGGGTCATCGTATGGGAATAAATCTGGATGATTCCCTGTACGCTCATCTTTATTAAGTGAATCCATTAATGCCATATCTTCTTTAGTTAATTCAAAATCAAATACCTCCGCGTTGGCACGAATGCGACTTGGTGTCACCGATTTTGGAATGATCAGTGTGTCATTTTGTAGATGCCAGCGAATCACAATTTGCGCCGCTGATTTATTGTAGCGCGCTGCTATGTTTAAAATCGTTGGATCCTGTAGTGCCCGCCCGCGACCAAGTGGCGACCATGCTGTCACTGCAATTTGATGCTCGGCGCAAAATTGCTGTAATGCTTTTTGTGATAAGTATGGATGGCATTCGATTTGATTGACCATGGGCTGTACATTCGCTTGCGCAAATAATGCCTCCAAATTATGTGCCTCATGATTTGATACCCCTGTTGCACGAATAAGCTTTTCATCATATAAACGCTCAATCGCACGATATGTGTCCTTATACGTGTCCGGCTTTGGCCAATGGGTTAAATATAAATCCATATAATCCATATTTAAATTTTTCAACGATACTTCAAATGCACGCAGCGTTTCATCGTATCCCTGGTCATTGTTCCAAACCTTTGATGTAATAAAAATTTTGTCACGTGCCACACCGGATTGACGTACAGCCTCGCCAACTTCAACCTCATTATCATAAAATGAAGCCGTATCAATTGCGCGATATCCTGCCTGAAGCGCCGTTACCATCGCCTCGATTGCCTCGTCCTTATCGGTCATTTTATAGACACCTAGACCAAAACGCGGCATATCGACGCCATTTACTAATGTTTTTGTTGAATCAATTGTGAACATTTCCATCACTCCTTTTTTTTATTATAGCGAATCCTTCTAATTACTTGCGAATTATTGCCTGAAAACTTAAATTACAATTAAACCCATTGCTTTTTACGTCATAAACGAATATTATTATATTTGGCTTTTTTAATGTTCGTATTTAGAAAGGAAGTTTCCCTTGTTCCAATTAGAAAAAAATAACACAACAGTTAAGCGTGAAGTCTTTGCAGGGATTACAACATTCTTAACAATGGTATATATCATCATCATTAACCCAGCGATTTTAGCACAAGCTGGCGTTCCAAGTGATCAAGTATTTATTGCAACAATTATTTCAACTGTTATCGGTACATTATGGATGGGGCTTGTTGCCAACTATCCAATCGCAATCGCACCAGGTATGGGGTTAAATGCCTTCTTTACATTCTCTGTCGTGCTTGCATCAAAAGGCGAAATCAGCTATATGACGGCATTCGCTTCTGTCTTTGTAGCCGGTATTATTTTCGTTATTCTTTCATTAACACCGTTCCGTGAAAAATTAATCGATGCTATTCCAAACAACTTAAAATATTCAATTACAGCAGGTATCGGTTTATTTATCGCATTCTTAGGTCTTCGCTCTGCAGGCGTTATTATCGCAAGTAAAGACACGAACCTACTTACATTAGGTGACTTAACATCTCCTAGCGTCTTATTAACATTCTTTGGCTTATTATTTACCGTTATTTTAATGGTACGCCGTGTGCCGGGCGCGATTTTCGTCGGTATGCTCGTAACAGGTATTATCGCGTACTTCACAGGTATGTTACACATGCCAGAGAAAATTATTGCAGCACCACATTTACCAGAAGGTATTTTAATGTGGAACCCAATTGAAGTATTTGGTGAAATTATCGAATACAGCCTATATGGTGTTGTATTCTCATTCATCTTAGTTACATTATTTGATACAACAGGTACAATGGTCGGTGTCGCAAAACAAGCTGGCTTATTAAAAGAAGATGGCAAGTTGCCTCGTGCGCGTAAAGCATTATTAGGTGACTCAATCGCTACAACAGTTGGTGCAATGTTTGGTACAAGCCCAAATGCTGCGTTCGTTGAATCTTCTGCTGGTGTTGCTGCTGGTGGCCGTACGGGTCTTACAGCTGTAACCGTTGCTGTTTTATTCATCGTTGCCTCACTCTTCGGTCCATTAGTAGGTGCTGTTTCAGACGTTGCTGCTATTACGTCTCCTGTATTAGTTATCGTTGGTGCGTTAATGATTAGCTCAATTAAAGATGTTGACTGGTCATCAATGGACGAAACATTACCAGTATTCCTAGTAATGTTAATCATGCCTTTAACATCTAGTATTTCTACAGGTATCGCATTTGGTTTCATTGCCTACCCAATCTTAAAAATCGCAAAAGGTGAATGGAAAAAAGTTCACCCACTACTTTACTTATTCGCTATATTATTCATTGTCCAATTAGTATTTTTATAAGATATTAAACATTTAAAGAAGGATTCCTATTACAAAAACAGGAATCCTTCTTTTTTATGGTAATATGGAAAATAAAGGAGGTGTAGTAATGAAGAAAATTATACTGTTACTAGCGGTCATTTTAATTGCGGCTATTGCCTATAGCGTGTTTATGCCAAAAACCATCTCCTTTGAAAAAGATATTTTATCAGATATCAATTTTTCAAAAGTGAAGGTCTCTCATGTGCTAACAAATGACGATAAAATCAATACGGTATCTACAAAGCAGTCGGATACCATTCTTACGCTCTTAAAAATGGTAGAAGCAAAGAAAGTATTACGCAACCCGGATGTAACATCTGGTACATCCTTTAAACTTGGTGGCTCTGGTGGCTCTGAATTAGTTACTGTTTATAAAGAGGGCTACCTTAGTATTGGCAGTGACCCTGATACATATTATGAAATTGACCAAACGACTTGTGAGGCTTTAATCACCGCACTTAAACCATAAAAAAAGGAGGCACCCATATCCGGGCGTCTCCCTTTTTATTGTGCAGGATCTTGCTGCAAGCCTTCCTCGCGTGCTTCCTCCGCCTGCTCACTCACCTGTTCCATTTGTTTTCCTAGTTCTTCAACTTCTTCCATGTCATTCGCCATATTGCCACTTTCACGCTCTTTCATGCGACATTCCCCCTCAAACGTATTTACTTATCTATACCCATTTCAAGTATAAAAAAAGCCCCACAAATGCGAGGCTCTACCATTTTATTTAATCATATTTGGGAAATCACGTTGACGTAATGCTTCGAAAATAACGATTGCAGCGGTATTAGATAAGTTCATTGAACGAACATTTTCACTTTGTGGAATACGTAGGCACATATCCGTACGTTCAGCGATTAATTCGCGTGGAATACCGGTTGTTTCTTTACCAAACATGAAGTAAATGTCTTCTTCTACATTTGAATAATCAAACTCTGAATACATTTTCGTACCGAATGTTTCGATAAAGTAATGCATGCCACCTGCTGTTTTTTCAAAAAACTCTTCGACATTATCATAGTACGTAATGTCGACGCTTGACCAATAATCAAGGCCTGCACGTTTTAGCATTTTATCATCTGTTGAAAAGCCTAATGGACGAATTAAATGTAGGCTTACATTTGTAGCGGCACATGTACGTGCAATATTTCCTGTATTGGCAGGAATTTCTGGTTGGTATAATACAATATTTAAAGACATTTTTCTAACTTCCTTCTAATTTTTTAACAAAGTTAAGCCTTTGTCGATTTCATTTAACACATCTGGGTCTTGCTCAAGCTGTAATGCAGCCAGCAACACTTCTTCTGCTTCTGCTGCAGCAATTTTACCGATTGCCCAGGCTGCAGTTCCTCGAATCATCGGACGTTCATCTTTTGTTAATAGGTCAATGAGTTGTGGCATAGCATCTTCTTCCTTGAAATGCGCGAGTGCAATAATCGCATTACGCTGAATCGGCTTTTTGCCACGCCATGAGCCAGACATATGTCCAAACTGCGATTTAAATTCCTTATTCGTCATTGATAATAATGGTGCTAGAAGTGGCTTCGCAAGCTCTGGCTCTGGCTCAAAGGCCGCATGTAGCCAGTTTTTCTTGCCCTTATTTTTTGGACAAACTGTCTGACACGTATCACAGCCATAAATTCGATTTCCGATTTTCTCACGGAATTCATCTGGTAAAAAGCCCTTCGTTTGCGTCTGAAATGCGACGCAGCGATTGGAATCAAGCTGGCCGCCCTGCACGATAGCACCTGTTGGGCAGACATCGATGCACAGCGTACACTCACCGCATTGGTCCTCAATTGCTTCGTCTGGCGCAAAGGGAATATTCGTAATCATTTCACCGAGATAGACATACGAACCAAATTCTGGCGTGATAATCGAGCAGTTTTTACCGCTCCAACCAATCCCTGCGCGCTCTGCGACTGCACGGTCTACAAGCTCACCCGTATCGACCATCGAGCGAAATTTAATGCCTGGCACGCGCTCAACTAAAAAGCCTTCAATTTCCTTCAACTTCTCGCGTAAAACGGTATGATAATCTGTTCCCCATGAAGCGCGGCAAAAAATACCACGACGAGCGCCTTTTTTCCCTGTTGGTGCATTTTCCATACGGGATGGATACGCTACCGCAATCGCAATAATGCTCGCGGCTTCTTCTAGTAGTAACGTCGGCTCTGTACGTAACTCAATATTTTCTTCCTCAAAACCTGACTGATAGTTTAATTCCTGCTGTTGCTTCAGCAAATGCTTTAAATCGACGAACGGTGCAGCCGTCGTAAAACCAATTTTATCGACCCCAATGGATGCCGCAAAATCGCGTAGCTCCTGCTGTAATGTAAGTACATTCATTTCGTCGTGTACTCCTTCTATGTTACAATTTCATAAAATACGTGGAAAAAGGTGATCCGATGCATATTCATTTAGATTCTTCGTTAACGACAATTATTCCCGAATTTAAAATCGGCATTATACATTATACCAAAATTACAGCGGGAGAATCGCCTCAAATGATTCTCGGACGTACAAGATTATATCAGGAAAGCTTGTACTTTGACTTACAAGATGCCCCTGTGACAGAGCGCGCTGGTGTTAGTGAATGGCGAGACGTCTGGAAAAAACTTGGCGCAAGTCCTAGCCGCTATCGTCATTCGACAGAAGCAATGTTACGCCGCATTGCAAAAGGTGATTATTTACAACCAGTCAATTCAGTAGTGGATTTAAATAATTTCTTCTCGCTACAATATGAAATTCCTGTCGGTAGCTACGACGTGGCAAAATTAGACGGTGCTATTACGGTAGCACTAGGAACGAAAGAAACGGGCTATGACGCACTTAACGGCCGGTTCACGACACTTGATGCGATTGCTTACGCAAAAGATGCGACAGGAGCATTTGGTAGCCCATACGTCGATTCTGCACGTACTGCAGTGAATGAGCACGCAACGGACGTCTTACAAATCTTTTATTTACGTCCATCTATGTCGACAGAAGAGGCAGATAAGCTATTAACGGCGGCTGGACATATGTTTACGCAAATTAACGGTGGGGAATATGAAAAGACCGTTTTGGATGCGGACCATGCATCCACTACTGTATAGGGGGACTTAAAATGGCAAATATCACATTAGCAGAGGCAGTAAAATTGAAGAGTATTTTACGCAAACGTATTCAAGAGCTTGAGCTTGAAATGTATCGTGTTGCTTATACGAAAGTAGAAGGCGATGCGGCACCTGAAAAGCCAGCGCGCGCACTTGAAGTCGTTGATGCGGAGCTACTAGACGTACGTGCAGACAATCGTACACTTGACCGTTTAATTTATGAGGCGAACAGCTATCATACGATTAACTTTGACGGGAAGGCATTAAAGCTTGTAGAGGCGATTGAGCTCGCAACCCAGTTCCGAGCTCATGCTGAAATTTATAAAAATTTATCGCACGCTGAAAAACGTGAGCTTGATTATATGAGCGACGAACTTCCGATTTATACAGTGGCGTTATTTGACCCAGAGGAATACCGTGTGAAGGCACTAACTTTCGAGCGTAATGCTCATAAATTATCAAATTCAGTAAATGCGAAAAACTATCAAATCGAGCTTGATTTTGATGAGGATAAATATTTCTAATCTTCGATAAGGTGAGACTCCTTGTCGAGGCATTGTGACTGCTTTTCAAACCTTTCTAGGTGACTATGCAAACCAATAACTCTTTCCCAGTTACAACGTGACCAATGACCACTAACCAACCGAGGACATGGGCATGTTTACAATTTGTGTAATCTTTTCAGCAGTCCAATGAAAAAAAGGATGGCACTCCGCTTTGGAGTAGCCATCCTTTTTTATTAGAAGCGACGCACTGCGCATACTTCTTTATCTAACTTAGAACCTTCAAGTGCGAGAATTTCAACCGGCAGTCCTGTTGAGTGGGAATGAAGAATTTGACCATCTCCAAAGTAGAAAGCGACGTGACGCACCGGTTTTACACCTGGTTCATCTGAGAAGAAAACAACATCTCCTACTTGCCACTCAGAACGATCTAGGTGATTCACTTCCTTCCCCTCTTTCGCCTGCTCATCAGCATCGCGTGACATTAAAATACCGACAGAGCGCGCCATTTGATAAGTAAATCCTGAACAGTCATAGCCATATGAACTCATCCCACCCCATAAATACGGTAGGTCTAAAAATGCGAGACCATGCTGTACAGCTTGTGCCATCGTGCCAGGATTTCCCACTGCATTGGATGCCGTTACGGTCGATTGTGCTTTTAAAATTTGCTGCAGACCATGTGGCGTTTCAACGGTGAAATGCTTATCATCCTCTACGACATACGGTAGCATCGTATTAAATGACACGACAATGGTTGGCTTACCATGCTGCCAAAGCTGTGCGCGTGGTGCTGTTACGATGACATAGCGCTCACTCGTTTGCACCGTTGCCTCCTGTAGCTGTGCTACTGGAATATACCCTGGGTAGCCACGGTCATCCTTGTCACTCTTTTGATGTACGACACAAACTTTTGCCCAGCCATCCTGCTCCTCATCAATTAAAACGTATTCACCATATAGCACCTGTGATTGAATGCGATTCCCATCACATAAATCAAGACGCTCTGGCTTCGGTAATTTTTCTAGCCATTTATTTAATGTTTGTGGATTGGTTAATGCCTCTGCATCTAGTTCGCGGGCTTTACCTGGTGCTGTCCATAGTGTTGCGACGGGTACGTTGACGATTGCTAATGTTGACATGATTTGATTCCCCCAATTCCTAGTCCTGGTGCATCTGTAAAGGTCACTCGGCTACCATCGTATACGATGCCTCCATCGACCGTTTCTTCTTTTAACATAAGTGGTGCATCAAAGTCATAATATAAAATATTCGACTGACTTGCCGCAAAATGAGCAGCTGCGGTTACGCCAAGCTTCGTCTCAATCATACTACCGACCATGCAAGTCATATCATAGCTCTGTGCGAGTGCATTAATTTTTAGCGCCTCGTAAATGCCACCCGCTTTCATCAGCTTAATATTAAACATATCCGCTGCGCGTCCTTCGATAATGCGACGTGCGTCGTACAGTGAAAAAATACTCTCATCTGCCATAATTGGCGTCCGTGTATGATTTGTCACATAGGCTAAACCGTCGATGTCATGTGCAGGTACTGGCTGCTCGATTAATTCAATGCCAAGGTCTAAATCTTCCATGCGCCCAATAATACGGACAGCATCCTTCGCTGACCAGCCCTGATTGGCATCTAGGCGTAACACGACATCATCGGGTACAACTTTGCGAATCGCTTGAATACGACGAATATCATCCTCAGGGCTCCCAATACCGACTTTGATTTTTAACACATCAAAGCCATTTTCCACATAGCGCTGTGCATCGTCTGCCATTTCTGCTGGTTCATTGACACTCACCGTAAAATCCGTTTTTAATTCACTTCGCGCGCCACCTAAAAATTGATACAGTGGCATGTTCGCGGCTTTTCCTAGTAAATCATAAAGTGCCATATCCACTGCGGCCTTTGCACTCGTATTACGTACCATTGCTTTATGTAAAAGTTTAAATACATGATCGTGATAGCGTAAGTCTTGTCCGATTAATTGCGGCGCAAAAACTTCCTCAATTGCAAACTGAATGCTCGCCATTGAATCCCCTGTCACAACATGTGTTGGCGGTGCCTCGCCGTAGCCCTTCATGCCGTTATCAAGCGTCACCTCGACATAAATCGCCTCCGCTACCGTCACTGTTCGAAGTGCCGTTTTAAACGGCTTATTTAGCGGTACTGCTTTTTTAAATGTTTTAATTTGTTGAATAATCACGCGTCCATCCCCCTATCACATCTTTCTCTAAGGGTATCCTAATTTTTAGAATTTTACAAATTCATGACGTGAAAAAGAGGCTTGGACAAAACACTTTATTTTTCTTTTTTAGTGTTCGCAACGAAAAAACCGAAACCGCGCCCCAGCGCGATTCCGGTTTTTCTTATGCTCATAGGAGTATTTGTTTTACACGTATGTCAAAGCCTCTGTCATTATTCTACACCTGGTAAAACAGCTAAATACTTTTCATCCGCATCTAAAATAACATCGACACCTAGTGGTAAGCCAACATTTAGTGCATCATGGCCAATTTTAAAGCCGCTGACAACGGGTTTATTAATATGTGCAAAGTACTCATCAAAAAGCGCATCAACAGATGGTGAATCTTGATAATCGCGTGGCTCTGCTAATGTGAAGTCACCAATAATGATTCCGGCTGCTTGCTCTAGTTTACGCGATTGCTTTAATTGATTCAGTAACTCATCGATTTGCGCGGGCTCAAGGCCAATATCTTCAATTAATAGCACTTTACCCTTCGTATCAAGCTCAAACTTCGTGCCGATACCATTGACGATACGTGTTAAATTCCCACCAACAAGCTCACCGCGGACACGACCACCATGAATCGTTGTTAGCTTCGAAATATTTTTATCGTAGTAAATCTCTGCTGGTGCAAATAATTGCTTAAACATCATTTTAGTACGTTCTGGTAAGCCTTCATGACCAATGCTTGAAATCGTTGGACCATGAAATGTTACTAAATTACTTAACTGACCGATAGCTGTGTGTAAAAACGTGCTATCAGAGAAGCCCCAGAAAATTTTCGGATTTTCTTCTAATAGCATATAGTCGATTTTATCTGCGACACGCGCAGCCCCGTAGCCACCGCTTGCGCAGAAAATGGCTTTCACCTCTGGATCTTCAATCATTGCTTCAAAATCACGTGCACGATCACGGTCTGAACCCGCTAAATAATGCACATGCTTTTGTACGCTTTCTCCTAAAATATAACGTAAGCCAAGCTCCTCTAAATACTGTAGGCCACGCGTTAAATTATCCATATTAGGTGGTGATGACAAAGCGACGATTCCTACTAAATCGCCCTCTTGTAAATGTGCTGGTCTTGTTCTCATGAATGAAAACTCCTTTTATCGTTTACTTCCCTTTTAACTGTATCAAAAAAGCGACTTTCTGACACTTTTTTTCCTCTTAGTATTAAGCTATAGTTAAAAAAAGGAAATGGAGGATGACAAAATGAAGCCAATTATCGGTGTTACGATGCAACCTGCTAAAGGGACGCAGCAAATTAATAATCGCTATATTACATCTATTTTAGAAGCAGGCGGGATTCCGCTTTGTATTCCAAACAATACGCCTATTGACGACGTACTATCACGACTAGACGGGTTGCTTGTTATTGGTGGCGACGATATTCACCCGAAGTTTTTTAACGAGGATCCACTTCCTGGACTGGGTCATGTTGATGTAGCACGCGATAACAGCGATATTGCAGTAGTTCAGGCAGCCATCAAACATACGCTTCCTCTTCTCGCAATTTGTCGCGGGGAGCAAATTTTAAATATCGCGCTAGGTGGCACACTTTATCAAGATATTCCGCGTCAATTACCACAAGCCATTCAGCATAAACAAGCTGCCGGCCGTGCGACACAAATTCATTCCGTAAACATTGTAAGAGAGACAAAACTTTCAACAATTGTTGAAGCTGAATCGATTATGACCAATTCATTCCATCATCAGTCAGTAAAGGATGTTGCGTCTACCTTAACTATTAGCGCCACCACCAATGATCATGTCATTGAAGCTATTGAGCACGCAAATCATCCATTTTGCATTGGTGTACAATGGCATCCTGAAGAGCTTAATGATGAAGCTTCAAAACGCCTATTTACGGCTTTTGTGAATGCCTGTCATTAAAAAAAGAGGAAGTCGTATCAAATACGATTTCCTCTTTTTATTCGATTGATTTTACAACAACCTGTCCGCGATTTACCTTTGCTTCATAGATAGCTGCATCTGCCACACGAAATAGCTGATCAATTAATTGATAACGTCCTGCAGTATATGCGACCCCTATACTAACTGATAATGAAAACGTTTCAATATCGGCTACCTTAAAAGGTGTTTGCATCAGTTTTTTATGCAGCTCCTTAATATCTTCTTCCACCACTTCATAGCCATATGGAATAAGTCCAATAAACTCATCACCACCATAGCGCACAATTGAAATATCATGTTTAGGATTCCAACTTTTTAATCGATCGGCTACAAATTTAATCGCCTCATCACCTACCGCATGGCCATACGTACCATTGATTAATTTAAAACGGTCGATATCGAGTACAAACAATGTATAATTCTTTACTTGTTGTTGCTTCTTTAATAAATCTTCATAAAAATTACGATTTTGTACTTTTGTTAGTTGGTCGACATACAATTGAGATTCATAAAATTGACGTGAAAAATTTTGAATAATGGTTGTACGTTCACTACTATTTTCAAAATCATAATGTTCATTTAGTAAATCAATTAAAATCGATTGATATTTAATAACATCCTTATAGCGTTCATTTTCTTTTAATACGTCAATTACTAAGTTTAATTCAAACTTTATTGACATTAAATCCACAGTTTGAGCTAGTCCATCATCAAAATAAATAAGTGCTTGATCAATTGATCCCATACGCATTTCTAATAGCGCCTGGCATATTGGATACATAAAATAAAAGCTATCAACGATGATGTCGCGTTCTTTTAGCCATATTAAAATACGCTGGCATTCCTCATAATCTTTATTTAAATATAAAAGTTCAAACGAATAAATCCAAAACATATAGCGTGCCATTCGACTAATACTATTATTTTTTTCGTAAAGTGGACGCATTTGATAATATAAACGCAGCCCTTCCTGATATTCACCTGTATCTACAAAATGATACATTAAATTATTTGCAACAGCACATGTCAAATCAGTATATTGCTTTTGGGATACTTCCTGCAATAATTTTTTATATGCTTCTTGTGGCTGTCCTATACGATTATATGCATTGAAGATAATACAACTTAACTCATGCCGTTCTTTAATTTCTTCATAGCCATATTTTTCAATTAACGGATTAACTAAAATAATATATGGATATACCTCAGACATACGGCTCGTATTAATTAAAATACGCTCTAACCATACCATCGCAGATACATACATATCATAGTCCTCGTGTTGAAATGCGCTTTCAATAACTAAACGAAACAAAGGTTCTGCTATATGATAGTCTCCATCTTTAAAAGATTGTTGTGCTAATAAAAATTTACGCTGTTGCTCTTCAAGTGTAAATAATTTTTCCATTTAAAATCTCCTTACACACGACTTTTAACTTATATCTATTTTACCAAATTTTGGTCTCATCAAACCATTCATTTGGAATAGATACGAAAATATCGACAAAAAAAGACTCTAATCACAATGGATTAGAGTCTATATAAACCTTGATACCGGTGGTCGGGGTCGAACCGACACTCCTTACGGAACACGATTTTGAGTCGTGCGCGTCTGCCAATTCCGCCACACCGGCATATATAAAAGTTAAATTAAATAAAAAAATGGAGGCGGCAACCGGATTCGAACCGGTGGTAGAGGTGTTGCAGACCTGTGCCTTACCACTTGGCTATGCCGCCATCATTAAAAATATAAAATTGGAGCGGAAGACGAGGTTCGAACTCGCGACCCCCACCTTGGCAAGGTGATGTTCTACCACTGAACTACTTCCGCATATGGCTGGGGTACCAGGATTCGAACCTGGGCATGACGGAATCAAAATCCGTTGCCTTACCGCTTGGCTATACCCCAATAATGGGGCGACTGATGGGAATCGAACCCACGAATGCCGGAACCACAATCCGGTGTGTTAACCACTTCACCACAATCGCCATTACATTATATGTTTGTCTCGGTGACTGTCAAACAATCACCTAAACGTTATAGGTTTAATTAAATTGGCAGGGGCAGTAGGAATCGAACCCACACCAAAGGTTTTGGAGACCTCTATTCTACCGTTGAACTATGCCCCTATAAATGGTGGAGGGGGGCAGATTCGAACTGCCGAACCCGAAGGAGCGGATTTACAGTCCGCCGCGTTTAGCCTCTTCGCTACCCCTCCAAATATATGCCGGCGAAAGGAGTCGAACCCTCGACCTACTGATTACAAGTCAGTTGCTCTACCAACTGAGCTACACCGGCAAATGGTGGGTTTGGACGGAATCGAACCGCCGACACTTAGAGCTTCAATCTAATGCTCTACCAACTGAGCTACAAACCCACAATTAAATTTTTAAAATGGCGGTCCGGACGGGACTCGAACCCGCGACCTCCTGCGTGACAGGCAGGCATTCTAACCAGCTGAACTACCGGACCATTGGTTGCGGGGACAGGATTTGAACCTGCGACCTTCGGGTTATGAGCCCGACGAGCTACCACTGCTCCACCCCGCGATAATGATATTAATTTAAATGGTGGAGGATGACGGGATCGAACCGCCGACCCCCTGCTTGTAAGGCAGGTGCTCTCCCAGCTGAGCTAATCCTCCAAAATGGTGACCCCTACGGGATTCGAACCCGTGTTACCGCCGTGAAAGGGCGGTGTCTTAACCGCTTGACCAAGGGGCCATCAGAGAAATCTTTGAATTTCTATATATAAATAAGTTCTGAGTGTCGTGAAGAATATGGCGGAGAGTAAGGGATTTGAACCCTTGAGACAGGTGTACCCGCCTACACGATTTCCAATCGTGCTCCTTCGGCCACTCGGACAACTCTCCGAGATATCATAAAAATGGCTCCGCTGACAGGACTCGAACCTGTGACCCTCTGATTAACAGTCAGATGCTGCTACCAACTGAGCTACAGCGGAATAGTAAAAAAAGAATTACAGCCTAGCGACGTTCTACTCTCGCAGGGGGAAACCCCCAACTACCATCGACGCTAAAGAGCTTAACTTCTGTGTTCGGCATGGGAACAGGTGTGACCTCTTTGCCATCATCACTAGACTATTTTCTTTAAGAACAAAAATAATTATATCATTTAATAATAATAAGTCAACACTTTTTTATTATGATAAAATAATTGTTCTTTCAAAACTGGATAAACTGTGACATGAAAGTAATATTTGGTTAAGTCCTCGACCTATTAGTATTCGTCAACTCCGTACATCGCTGCACTTCCATCTCGAACCTATCTACCTGATCGTCTTTCAGGGGTCTTACTTAC
>NZ_JBHUOR010000080.1:0-4737 GCF_042686175.1 Kurthia populi
ATCCGTTTGTTTTTTGCCCATCAAAAAACACCTCCAAAGATTGTATACCCTTGAACGTGTCTTTTTCTTTTTATGTTGTCTCAGATTTTTAGGTCAGTTCGTTTTGACTGTGCGATTCCTTCTTTTTATTGTGCGTGTTGAGGTAGGCTTCTATCCTAGCCTCTTTTTAGATTAGTTCTTAATGTGCTCTACGTGAGCGACGGATTAACCACCATGCGAACAATACAATAGCCATTCCGACTGCTGCAGTTGTTGCATAGCCTACACCTGTTTGTGGTAATAGACTCTTCGTTCCTGCAGTCGTTGTTGGAGTAGCTGATGCTTGTGGCGGATTTGTATACGTGGTTGTCGCCTTCACAGTTGGTGCTGACGCGTTATTTGGCGTATTCGTGCCCGTCGATGTGCTTGGTGTTGTTGGTGTCACTGGTGTTGTTGGTGTCACTGGTGTTGTTGGTTTCGTTGGTTTTCCTGGTGTACCTGGGTTTGATGGTTCTTCTGGTTCCTCAGTTGGTGCTTCGTATGCTTTCCAGTTAATAAATGAAATCAACACTGGGTATGTGACATCTTCTGTAATCGTGAAGGTCATTGGTGTTTTATTCAATTTATAACCTTTTAATGTTTTTGTTTCAACAAATGCATACGTACCAGGTTTTAAATTACTAACCGTAATACGACCGTTGCTATCTGTTACTAAATTTTGCTGTAGCATCGTGCCGTCACTACGTTTTAGATTAAATACAACACCTACAAGTGTTTTACCTGTTTTACCGTCAACTTTTGTCAACATAACCGTACCTGCTAACATTTTATTCGTTTTCGTCACATAATTTAGTTGGTTTGATCCTTTAGCAACTGTTACTTTTGTTGGTGTTGCATCCAGTTTGTAGCCTGCTGGTGCTTTTGTTTCGATAAAGTAATAATCGCCCGGCTCTAAATCATTGACAACAATTTGACCTGCTGCGTTTGTAACAAGGTTTGTTTTTACAACATTCCCACCGCTATCTTGTAGCTTGAATGTTGCACCTGCTAATACAACATTTGAATCTTCATCTACTTTTGTTAGAACAACACTACCTCGTTCTAAGTCATTTGTTTTCGTTACCTGAACTGCAGCTGTTTGGTCTGCTGTGATTGTAAATGCAACTGGTGTCGTATCTAGTTTATAGCCTGCTGGTGCTTTTGTTTCGATAAAGCTATAAGCACCTGGCGCTAATTGATCGACCATAATTTGACCTGTTGCATTTGTTGTTAAGCCTTCTTTTACCGTTTTACCTGTCGCATCTACTACTTTGAATGTCGCACCCATTAATACATGGCCTGATTTTTTATCTGTTTTCGTCAGTACGACACTACCCGTATCTAGTTTGTTTGTTTTTGATACATAAACCGTATCCCCTGTTTTCACAGTGAAGGTTACAGGATCTGTATTCAGTTTATAGCCTGCTGGTGCGACTGTCTCAATGAAGCTGTAAGTGCCTGCATCAAGATCTTTCACGATAATTTGTCCTGTCGCGTCGGTTGTCAGACCCGACTGTACCACTACATTTTGTGCATTGCGTAACTCAAAGATTGCTCCTTGTAATCCCTCTTTCGTATCGACATCTGTCTTCATCAACACAACATTACCTTTTAAGATTGGTGGTACGACAACCGTTTTTGTGTTTGCAAATTCTCGGTGGAATGATAGTTGATCTTTTGTTAATGTGAAATTCACAATTTCACTATTTAAATTGTAACCTGTTGGTTGTACAGTTTCTTTGAAGTAGTAGCTTCCGAGTGGTAAATCATTTGCTTTCACTAAACCTGTAGCATCAGAAGTGTATGTGCCGTATAATGCACCATCTTTATACAATTCAAATGTGGCATTCGCAAGTGGCTCCTTCGTATCGCTATCTACTTTCATTAAAGTTGCAGAGCCAAGTACTGGTGGTGTTACTTCTTTTTCGTTGAGTACTTCACGCTCAAATGTCATATCTTTTTTACTTAATGTGAAATGAATCGGTTTGTCATTTAGCACATAGCCTGCTGGTGCCGTTACTTCTTTAAAGTAGTAGTGACCGAATGCTAAGTCACTTACTTTAACAACGCCGTCTGTTGTTGTTGTCATCGGGTCGCCGTATGGCTCGCCATCTTTATAAAGTTGGAAGACCGCGCCTGCTAATGGTTGCTTATTTTCGCCTACCTTAACTAATGTCGCGCTGCCTGTTTCAACTGGCAACAATTTATTTACCGCATAAACTTTAGAATGGCCACCATGCTTTTTAACTTCAACTGAGTACATTTTTGTTAAATCAGCTTCGTAGCCAGCTGGTGCCTTTGTTTCAACAAAGTAGTAGTTACCTACTTCAAGATTATCAACAATCGCATAGCCGTCTGCTCCAGATGTTACTTCCTTCACAAAGGTTTTATCGCTTGTGAATAAACGGAATACGGCACCTGCAAGCGGCTTGCCATCTTCATCCACTTTCTTAATTGAAGCTTTTCCTTTATGCGGCTCAGGTTTCTCTCTTTCATTTTTAACTGTTTTTGTAAACTCTTTATGCTCTTTTGAAATCGTAAACTTAATTGGTGTTGAATCTAGCTTATAGCCCTCTGGTGCTTTCGTTTCAACAAAATAATAATCACCATAAGCTAATTTCGCTACGCCTGCGACACCATTATTGTCTGTGACAATTGGTTCGCCTACTTTTTCATCACCTTTATACAATTGGAACGTCGCACCTTGTAGTACCTTGCCTTTTTCATCTACTTTTCGAATGGATGCCGAACCATTGTCCTCTTCTACTGTCGATTTGTTATTTTTCACGACAATTTTTTTCGAATGATGGTCGCCACCTTTTGCTTTATCTTCCCCTACTGTAAATGGATAGCTTTGCTCATTTTTGTCATACCCTGCTGGTGGGACAAGCTCTTTAAAGTAATAGCTACCCGCTTCAAGTCCTGTAGCCGTAGCCGTACCGTCCGCACCCGTTGTTACTTTTGTAACTGGCTCGTCGCTACCTGCTTTGTACACCCCAAACACCGCTCCTTCTAATACAAGCTTATGATCTGCACTATCAATTTTTAATAGCGTTGCATCATATAAGGTTGGTGTTGAGATTGGCATATTCGTCATCGTAAATCTTGGGTAATATTTTTCTTCGCCTGTTGAACCTTTTTCATTCGGAAGACTAAATTCAATTTTTTCTGTGTTCTTTTCATAGCCAGGTAGTGGTCCCGTTTCTTCAATATAATAGTTACCCATTGGAAGGTCACCACGATTTATTTGACCCCATTCATTTGTCACGACTGGAATGATGTCTCCCGTATCCTTATTGACGATATTAAATTTAACACCCGCTAGTGTATTTCCTGTGACCGCATCTGTTTTCGTCAAACCAACTGCGCCCACTTTCGGTGTTGTTTTTTCATTTTCCATCGTCACCACACCAGGAGTCACTTCAGTACCTGCTACAACTTTTTGGAAACTTGTATTTGGTTCATAGCCATCTAATGCTTTTGTTTCCTGGAAGTAATATGTTTCTCCAAGTGTCAGACCCGTTACTGTAATGAACCCATTTTGTGTTGTATACACCGTATCCGATACTAGCTTATAGTCTGCATCATATAATTTAAATTGAACACCTGTTAATAGCTTGTCCGTTCCTTTTTCAGTCTTTTGTAGTTTAACAACACCTAGACCATTTTTCTCTAGCTCATTTTTAACGGTTACACTATTTCCATTATGATGCTCACCTTTTTTCGTATCCTTTACGGTTACGGTAAACTTCGTATCTATTTTTTTGTAGCCTGTTGGTGCTTTTGTTTCTTGGAAGTAATATGTTCCTGGCTTCAGGTCGGTCACTTCAATATAACCATCTGCACCTGTTGTTTTTTCTGCGACTTTTTCTCCTGCTTCATTGAATAAAGCAAATGTTGCACCTTCTAACGCTTTACCTGTATCGTTATCAATCTTCTTCAGCGTTACGCTACCTTTTTCATCTGTCGTTTTCTTTTTATTAAAGAAGACAAGTGATACGGCGCATTTATCTTTTCCTTTTACCTTATGCTTATCTGAATCAATCGTTACTGTTTGGGTGCCTGTAATTTTTTCATATCCAGCTGGTGCCGCAACCTCTTCTACAGTATAAGTTGCATCAACTGGTAAATTTTTAATGACAAGAACGCCTTGCTCATTTGTAATTCCTGAGCCAACTACTTCACCCGTTGCTTTATTTGTCACTTTAAATTCTGCCCCTGCTAATAAAGCATTTGAATCTTTGTCTTTCTTCACAATTGTTAATTCGCCAGTTTTTGCAGGTTTTTCTTTTTCGTTATAGAAGACAACATCTTTATTCGAGCCTTTGTCTCCGCTATACGTTGATGCATATGCGCCGCCAATTGTTACAGATTGGCTAGTCGTTAATGCTTTATAGCCTGCTGGCGCTTTTGTCTCTACAATTGTATACGTTCCCGCTGCAAGACCAGCGAATTGAACAACACCATTTGCACCCGTTATTTTTGTTCCCATAACTTGATCACCTAGCTTCAGCGTGAATTCTGCCCCTGCTAGTGGTGTCTTCTTATCAGCTGCATCTTTTTTGTAAATCGTAATACGATGCTTCCCCTCTGGTGGCGTCACTATTTTTTTGTTATGATAGATTGTCAAATTAACTGCACCACTTCACATTCAAATGCATCCTGTGTGGTATTCCAGTTGAGGCACTTTCTTGGTCGATTGTTGATCAATGAAAGTGC
>NZ_JBHUOR010000081.1:0-5267 GCF_042686175.1 Kurthia populi
CCCCTGTTGATTTTGGTGTAGGAACTTTAATTATACAGGCTCATATTGAATGGGTCTTTTTTTATTTATTTTGAGTGGTGCACTTAATATTACAATTCGTCATATACTTTAAAATTAATAACTTTCAATTCATCTTATTTGCGTATTATTACTATCTCTTTTCGGAATATATCCTACAACTAATATAATTTTTTTCTATTTCATTCTGAATTTTAAACGGTATACAAAACTTGACATTTTAAAAAAATACGTTAAATGACATAATTTTTCATATAAAAAAAGACTTACCCACTTTAATCAATCTCATATCGATATGTAATCAATCTGATTTATCTATAAATAATATTCGTTCACAAAATTGTCGAAATTTCATTCCATACATCTTATTTGCATCTTTTGCTCTTTTTTTGGGCCCTTTAAGACGCCCTCCATTCTGTCGAATCTTTTTACTTACATGGCGGATATTTAATAAACTATCAATATTTTGATGGGTATATTCTCTCCCATTTTGATCTATACAGAAACCATTTTTAGCTAACACCATTGTGGCAAGTCCATAATCCTGTGTCACGACAATATCACCTTTTTGAATTTTATTTACTAACGCGAAATCTGCTGAATCATTGCCTTTGGAAACGGTTACGGTCGTGGCACCTTCTCTTACAATTTCATGTGAAGTATCACAAAAAATAACGACATCCATTTCCAAATCTTGTGCGACAGCAATTGTCTCACTGACAACTGGGCATCCATCTGCATCGATACATATTTTTGGCATTTTTATTCACATCCTTTCTAAGCATTCATTGTACAATTGCCTTTTACGACAATGAATTTATCTACCCTTTAATTTTATCATGTATTTAAAATTATCTGATTATTTAAGTTTTTTGACGATTGAAAATTTTAAAAATTCCCTTTACGATAGAAACATCAAAAAACTTAAACACACACATGGGGGTTTTCTTAAATGGTAACAGCATTAACAACAAACTCAGAAGCAACAGCATACATCGATAGCGTCTACAATAAATTAGTAGAACAAAATGCACACGAAACGGAATTCTTACAAGCTGCAAAAGAAATCATCTATTCTTTAGCACCTGTTTTTGAACAACATCCTGAATATGTAGATGCAGCAATTTTAGAACGCATCGTAGAACCAGAACGAATCATCAAATTCCGCATATCTTGGACAGATGATAATGGCAAAGTACAAGTAAACCGTGGTTACCGTGTACAATATAACTCAGCAATTGGACCGTACAAAGGTGGCCTTCGCTTCCATCCTTCAGTAAACGAATCAATTATTAAATTCTTAGGTTTCGAACAAATCTTCAAAAACTCACTTACTGGTCAACCAATCGGCGGCGGTAAAGGTGGTTCTGATTTCGATCCAAAAGGTAAATCAAACAATGAAATCATGCGTTTCTGTCAAGCATTCATGACCGAATTATATCGTCATATTGGCCAAGACACAGATGTTCCTGCTGGTGATATCGGTGTTGGTGGTCGTGAAGTTGGCTATTTATACGGTCAATACAAACGTATTCGTGGCGGTTATGAGCCAGGCATCTTAACAGGTAAAGGATTAGCATTCGGTGGTTCATTAACTCGTACAGAAGCCACTGGTTATGGTTGTGTATACTTCGTAGAAGAAATGTTACGTGAAATCGGTGAATCATTCGCAAATCAAACAGTCGTTGTATCTGGCTCTGGTAACGTTGCTATTTACGCTATCCAAAAAGCACAACAATTAGGTGCAAAAGTAGTTGGTGCAAGTGATTCTAGCGGTTATATCCACGATCCAAACGGTATCGATGTAGAAGCATTAAAAGATATTAAAGAAGTACGTAAAGCTCGTATCTCTGAATATGTAGAAACACATCCTGAAGCAACATTTACAGAAGGTTGTACAGGTATCTGGACCATTCCATGTGACATTGCCCTTCCATGTGCTACTCAAAATGAAATTAACGAAGAAGCTGCAAAAACTTTAGTAGCAAATGGTGTAAAAGCTATCGGTGAAGGTGCTAACATGCCATCTACACTTGAAGCTATCGACGTTTATTATGCGAATGATGTATTATTTGGCCCAGCAAAAGCAGCTAATGCTGGTGGCGTAGCTGTATCTGCTCTTGAAATGGCACAAGATAGCGCACGTCAATTCTGGACATTTGAAGAAGTTGACCAAAAATTACACAATATCATGACAAATATCTATAACGAATCAAGTGCAGCTGCTAAACGCTATGGTCATGAAGGCAACCTACTTGTAGGCGCAAATATTGCTGGTTTCATTAAAGTTGCCGACGCGATGTTAGCTCAAGGTGTATTCTAATTAAAACATTAAATTCATCCGTTTTATATTAAATATTCTGCTTAAAGAAGAAAGTGCGTTTTAAAACGCGCTTTCTTTTTTCTTTTTCTCGTCGTTTTCACATAAAATTCCTTCTTTTATTCTTTTTAAAACATTCTACTCTAATTTCGATTACAATACGAATAGATGGGAGGAGTGATTTCGATGGAATTAATCTATAAAGGAAAAAATAAAAACATTTACCGTCTACCAACTGGTGCTTTGCAAATACAATTCACTGATGCCGTTACTGGGGAAAATGGCGTCTTTGAGCCGGCTGCAAAATCCATTTTAAAAACCGTACCAGGTGCTGCTTTATCAAGCACACAACTATCCGCTTACTTTTTCAAAAAATTAAATGCGATAGATGTGCCAACGCACTTTATATCTGTAGATGCTGATCACACATCGATTAGCGTTAAAGATACCACACCATTTGGGGGACATGGTATTGATGTTATCTGTCGTTTTCGCGCGATTGGGGCCTTTGAGGCGCGCTATAATGAATTTGTTGAGCATGGTGAAGAACTCGACACATTAGTTGAAATGGTTCTAAAAGATGAGCATGAAGAGCTACCACCAATTTTACCTGACACACTTGAAGCATTAGGTATTATGACATTACCCGAATATAATTTTATGAAAAATTTAGCGCGTGATGTATCGGAATTTATTCGTATGGACTTAGCAAAAAAGGGACTAGAATTATATGATATGAAATTGGAGTTTGGGCGCGACTCACAAAACAATGAAATTTTATTAATAAATGAAATGTCCGCTAATAATATGCATGTCTATAAAGGCGAGCGTCTTATTAATCCAATTGAATTAGAAGAAATTATGCTAAAAAAATAATCCGTTGAGTTGCAACAATTTTCTATTCATTGTTGCAACTCTCTTTTATTTATTTAAAAAGTAAGAATATTCATATATAATAAAAATAATTCGGTCATCGAATCATAAAGGAGAGATGAACAATGGTACAAAGTGCACCAAAACGTCAAGATATTCCGGAAAATGAACAATGGGATTTAACGCAACTTATCGCTTCTGAACAACAATTTAATGAAGTCTTACCTAGTTTTTTAACACAGGCTCAAGCTTTAGAAGCGAAATGGCACGGGCAACTGCAAACAGCTGCAGATGTCATTGCATTAATTAAGGAATACGAAGATTTTCATACTACATTAACACCTTATGTTGAATTTGCATTTTTAGATCCTGAAACAGATGCAACAAATGTAGTTGCAGAAGAACGCTACGCAAAAATGGCTCAAACATTAGCAAAAGTTAATGCTACCCTATCTTTTGTTGATAATGATATTTTAGCGCTTTCTACTGAAACATTGCAGCAAGCGCAAAACCTAGATGCTACGTATCAGCATTATGTGCAGCGTTTATTAGACCGCAAAGCACATTTATTACATCCAGCTGCCGAAAAAACGTTGGCTTCATTACAGGAAACAATTAATTCCCCTTATAGCCTTTATAACACAACAAAGTTAATGGATATTCAATTCCCTGACTTTGAAGTAAATGGTAAGCGCTATCCAAACAGCTATAACCTCTTTGAAGGTGATTGGGAAGTCGAAGACAATACAGCACTTCGTCGCGCTGCATTTGATGCTTTTTCAGCAGAATTAAAGAAATTTGAAAATACGACTGCCAAAACATACAATACACATGTTACAACGGAAAAAACAATCGCCACATTACGTGGATATGATTCTGTAATAGACTATTTATTAGCAGATCAAGAAGTTGATCGTGAATTGTATAATCGTCAAATTGATTTAATCATGAAAGAATTAGCTCCTCATATGCGTCGTTATGCAAAACTATTACAACAAACGCATGGTTTAGAAACGATAACAGTTGCTGATTTAAAAACATCATTAGACCCAGAATATGAACCTGCTATTACAGTTGAAGAATCACGTGATTATTTAAAGAAAGCATTAGCTATTCTTGGAGATGATTATTTAACGATGATTGACGATGCATTTGACCATCGCTGGATTGATTTTGCACAAAATGAAGGGAAATCGACAGGTGCTTTCTGTGCAAGCCCGTATGGTAATCATTCTTATATTCTAATTTCATGGACAAGCCGTATGAATGAGGTTTTCGTACTTGCTCATGAATTAGGTCATGCAGGGCATTTCCGCAACGCACAACGCGAGCAGACACTGTTCAACAGTGAGTCTTCAACTTATTTCGTAGAAGCTCCATCAACAATGAATGAAATGCTCATGGCGAATTACTTATTAAAAACATCGACAGATGCCCGCTTCAAACGCTGGGTCATTTCAACAATTATTGCACGCACCTACTTCCACAACTTCGTTACACACTTATTAGAAGCTGCCTATCAGCGTAAAGTGTATGCCTTAATTGATGAAGGACAATCTGTAAATGCGTCGACATTAAATCAATTATTCCGTTCTGTACTAGAAGAATTTTGGGGTGAGGATGTTGTTATTAATGAAGGTGCAGACTTAACTTGGATGCGTCAACCTCACTATTATATGGGACTGTACTCTTACACATATAGCGCTGGATTGACCATTTCAACACAGGTCTCTCAGCGTATTTTACGTGAGGGAGAGCCTGCTGTTAAAGAGTGGCTAGAAACATTGAAATTAGGTGGCTCTGTATCGCCTGTTGAGCTTGCAAAAACAGCTGGTGTTGATATAACAACGGACCAACCGCTAAAAGATACAATTGCCTTTATTGGTGGCCTTGTTGACCAATTAGAACAATTAACGAATGAAATCAACGATTAATTCATTTTAATAAAAGCATAAAAAAGAGGCTGGGACAAAACCCTAGTCAATAAGAAAAGACATTCACGATTTTATTCAAATCATGAATGTCTTTTTTATCTGCTTGTCAGCCGTTGTTCATC
>NZ_JBHUOR010000082.1:0-6166 GCF_042686175.1 Kurthia populi
GTTGATTTTGGTGTAGGAACTTTAATTATACAGGCTCATATTGAATGGGTCTTTTTTTATTTATTTTGAGTGGTGCACTTAATATTACAATTCGTCATAAAAAAAGAGCCTGTCTCAAAAGAGGCAGGCTCCCTATTATGCTTAGTGAATTATTTTAATTCGTCTAAGATTTCATCCATTTTTTCAACTTCAGTTGTAGCACCGTTGCTTGAGAAGTACCAGTTTGTACCGTCTAAGTATACGATTGTGCCGTTTTTGTAAGCTTGTGTTTTCTTGATGATGTCGTTTTCAACATCTTTCTTAAGTGCTTCTACATCCATATCATTACGATCGATGACGAATAATACTTCAGGATCTGCTTTTAAGATGGCTTCGTAAGAGAAGTTCGAACCGTGAGCTGATGTATCAATACCTTCAACTGCTGTTTTGAAGCCAAAGTCATCGTATACATATTTGAAACGAGAGTCTTCACCGTTATCAAAGCCTGAAATTTGTTTGTCAGAGTACATTGTTACTAAAGCATTATCGTATTTAGAAGCTTTCTCTTGGATTTCTTTTTTCTTCTCATCTAGCGTTGCTTTTAATTCTTTCGCTTTATCTTCTTTACCGAAGATTGAAGCAGCTAAATCGATTGAATCTTCAACGCCACCAATATAATCTTTGCTATCAGAACCAACAAATACTACGTTTGGTGTGATTTTTTTAAGCTCTTCGTAGTAAGGAGCTTGACGACCAGTAATGAAAATAATATCTGGCTCAGCAGCCGCAACTACTTCAAGATTTAATTCTTTTAGGTTACCTACGTCTTTAATATCATCACTTGGAGCATATTTTTCTTTAAGGTTTTCAGGCATATTCCCTTGGCCTTCACCGTAAGGAATACCAACAATACCTTCAACACCTAATGCATCAAGTGTATCTAGGAAGCCATAGTCCATTGAAATAATGCGTTTTGGTTGTTCTTTTAACTCAACGTCTTCGAAAGTGATTTTGTCGCCTTCTTCCGTTTCACGTTCAGTTGATAAAGACTTAACTGTCATTGGGAATGCAGTGTTTGATTCTGCTGAAGTTTCTTTGTCAGTTGAAGTTTGTTCTGTTTTTTCTCCAGAAGATTTGTCCTCTGATTCGTCAGTACCACATGCACCTAACATTAAAGTTAATGCTGCAGTTGCAGTTAAAAAACGCCATTTTTTCATTTTAAAAGTCTCCTCCTGAGTTGTATCCCCTCACGCACATGAGAGTGATTATCATTTTCAATTAACTAATGCTAATTCTAGCGGATATCATTTTACCTTGTCAATAGGCTTTTGGTAATTTTACTGAGATTGGAAATAAACGCAAATTTTACAACCATCTTGTTCTTGGACTGGAATGCTCATGTCATACACTTCACGAAGTGACTCAGTATTGATGATGTCACTCGTCGGTCCATCCTTTACAAGACGCCCATCTTTTAACGCAACAATGCGGTCTGAATACACAGATGCAAAGTTAATATCATGCAGTACGATGACCACGGTTTTCCCTAACTCATCGACTAATTTACGTAAAATTTTCATAATCTGAACAGAGTGCTTCATGTCTAGATTATTTAAAGGCTCATCTAGCAAAATATATTCTGTATCCTGCGCGATGACCATCGAAATAAATGCACGCTGCTTTTGACCACCTGATAATTCATCTAAAAACTTGTCCTGAATATCAATCAAGTTCATATACTCAAGCGCCTGATCGACCATCACATTATCCTCAGGTGTCAAACGCCCATGAGAGTATGGATAGCGACCAAAAGAGACAAGCTCACGAATTGTCAGACGTACATTAATAAAATTGGATTGACGTAAAATCGCCACGCGCTTCGCAAAATCTTTTGATTTCAGCTTTTTCACGTCTGTCTTATCCAATAAAACTTCCCCTGTATCTGAATCTAACAGGCGACTTACCATTGACAATAGCGTCGATTTACCCGCACCATTCGGGCCGATAAAGGACGTGATTTTTCCTGTTTCAATCGTCACAGACACATCTTCTACAACAGGCTTTTTGCCAAAGAATTTTGTGATTCCTTTAATTTCAATCATCCTGCTACCCCTTTACTTTGTTTTAGTAATAAATAGATAAAGTAAATACCACCCACGAAGTTGATAATAACGCTAATTGTTGTATTTAAATTAAACACATGCAGCACAAGGAACTGCCCACCGACGAGCGCGATAATACTAATAAGACTCGCGCCAAGTATGAGTATGGAGTGCTTGTACGTCACTAAAAATTGATACGCTAAGTTTGAAACAATTAATCCTAAGAAAGTAATCGGCCCAACTAAAGCCGTTGAGGTCGCAATTAAAATAGACGCTAAAATAAGTACACGTAGCACCATTTTGTCATAGCTAACACCAAGATTCATCGCATTATCACGACCTAGATTCATGACATCTAAGTCGCGCATTAAAAAGGCCCCATAAATAAAGCAAGCGATTAAAATAACAGCAGAAATCACAACTAGTTCTGACTTCACATTTGTGAAACTTGCGAATAATTTATTTTGTAAACTTAAATATTCAACAGGATCAATCATGACCTGTAAAAAGCTCACTAAACTTCCTAAAAGCGTTCCGATAATCATTCCTGCTAATAACAGGAGAAAAATCGGGTATTTATCTGCTCGGAATAAGAAGCGATAAAGAAGTAGCGCGAAAAGTACCATCGCTAAAATCGCTGTTCCAAAGTTCAAATAACGGTCGACGACAAAAATAGATGCCGAGCCTAAGAAGAAATAAATAACTGTTTGTACAACTTCATACATCGAGTCGACACCAATCATCGATGGCGTCAAAATACGATTACGCGTAACCGTTTGGAACATTACTGTCGCATACGCAATCGCCACCGCTGTAATAACCATCGCCGCTACACGATAAACGCGCATTGGAAATGCATAGCTAAAACTTCCTTGAATGTTGTAAAACAAAAAGCCAGCAATCGAAATAATGGCTAATACAGCCAAGCATAAAATTTTAATTGTATTTGTTTTCTTCACACTACTTTGCATATGCTTTCCCCCTAAACAACATCACTAAGAAGATCGCACTACCAATAACAGCCACCGTTGTATTTACTGGAATTTCATACGGCGCTACGATAATACGACTTAAAATATCGCAGGCTAGAAGGAAAACGACACCAAGTGCGACTGTATGAGGAATCGTTTTTCGTAAATTGTCCCCTAAATATAATGACACGATATTTGGTACGATTAATCCTAAGAATGGAATAACCCCTACCGTTAAAATAACCGTTGTTGAGATAATGGCGATAAGAACAAGTCCAATGTTTAACACCGTTTTATAGCTCAAGCCAAGATTTTTCGCAAATTCTTCTCCCATTCCTGCGACCATAAATTTATTCGCAAAAATGTACGCAATAATAATTGCTGGCACTGCAACGTATAGTAATTCATAACGTCCAGACACTACAAGCGTGAAACTACCGATGAAGAACGTGCTAACGTTTTGTAAAATATCCGCTTCGTATCCAAGGAATGTCGTAATCGAAGAAATAATATTCCCGAACATAATCCCTACTAATGGAACGAAAATGACATCCTTAAATTTGATGCGATCAAGTAAACGCATAAAAATAAATGTCCCAATTAATGCAAATGCAAAACCAAACATCACTTTTTGCATATACGTTACATTTGTGAAGAAAATCATTGAAATAACAATACCTAATTTCGCTGCATCCAACGTACCTGCTGTTGTTGGTGATACGAATTTATTGCGGCTTAATGATTGCATAATTAACCCGGCAATACTCATACCAGCACCTGCTAAGATAATCGCCATCAACCGCGGTACACGACTAGCAAGGAAGATTTGTACTTCATCCGATTGAAAATCGAGTAAATCCGCCGGTTTAATATCGATAGCTCCTATAAACAGCGAGGCAAACGATAAGATAACTGCAGCTACCACTAACATCCATAATCTCATTCTATTGCCCTCGTTTTTATAATTTATCTATAAATGATAATGAAAATGATTATCATTTAATTCCCGCTTCATTATATAACGATTTTCAGCGTAAATTCAACCGACTTCCCTAATTGAGAATGGACAAAAATCCAAATGACCGACCAATTTTCTTCCTGAATAACTGATTTCTCAGCGTTTTACAGAGTTTCTTTTTTAAAGTCCATCTAGAAAAAAATTTCGAATTCGAAATACTTTAGAATCGTTTTAAATTTCATTTAATGAAAATAAAAGGAAATTCTCATCTAAATTTTCATTAAATGAAGCCATCTTTTATAATAGAAGAAATGATGGAGAAAGTATGTCTACTTTTCAACAATTAAAGGAGGCTTTATATGCCGATTCGACTCGCTAATCAAACAGATACCAAACGCCTAAGTGACATTTATGTAGCTTCTCGGCAAGCTCATTTTCACTGGCACACCGAGCCTTTTTCATATGAAGATTTCGAAAAGGATACGGCTGAGGATATTGTCTATGTACTCGAGGAAAACGGTGTAATCATTGGCTTTTCTGCATTGTATGTACAAGATAGCTTTATTCACTGTCTTTTTATTGACCCAGACTATCAGCATAAGGGAGCTGGCTCTATCCTACTCCGTCACGCGACCACCTTACTACCCCATCCCGTGACATTAAAATGCGTTTCTGAAAATAAACACGCACTCGCCTTTTATGCACGACATCATTTTGAGAAGGTACATGAAGAAGGTCCCTCAAATGAACGTTACTGGTTACTCGCATTAGACGAAAAAAAAGGACCGCTTTAAAAGCAGTCCTTTTTCTATTAAAACTCTTCGTATTCATATGTGTAACGTTTTACATCGCCATCTGCTAATTTAAAAAATGTCTCATGCGCTACTTCTAAGCTCAGCGCCTCATCTTTATCGAGGTTTTGATACAATCCACGAATGATTCGACTTGTGACACCATGCGCCACAACAATCAGTTTCTCTTTATCTTTCACGCTCTCTAAAAATGCTTTTACGCGGCCCTCCACATCAGCATAACGCTCACCGCCAAGTGAATTGAAGTACCAGTTATAATGATTTGTGCCTTCTAAAAGACGCGGCCATTGCGCTTTAATATCTTCAATATAAAGCCCTGCCCAGTCGCCTACAGATACTTCAGCTAGGCGTTCATCTGTCTGCACTTTAGTTAAATCATATGCTAACGTCTCACATAAAATTTTCGTACTATCCATTGCTCGGCCAAGGGGACTCGAAATGATTTCCCAGTTATGAATATCGTCACCAAGCTCCATCTTCAACATACGGGCCACCTGATAAATCTGATCTTTCCCGTTCTCAGTAAGTGGTGAATTGGATTGACCCTGGAATTTTCCTTCCACGTTGAATTCTGTTTCGCCGTGACGAATTAAATACATTTCTTGTGTCATAAAAACCATCCCCTGTCTAAACATCTTGTTGTCTATTAATTCACTTAAACTGAAATTTATAAACCCATTTTTAGATTATATTTTGTTAAGTTACTTTAAGAAACATTGGACGTCTAAAACCGTTTTTTATGCCCATTAGCTAGGTGATTTTTGTGCTTCTATCTTCTGTGAAAAGTTATGCACAAGATGATTCTCATTTTTAATTTAAGATTGATCATACAACATACCATTAATGAAATAAAAAGTACCTATCACTATCATTACAGAAAAGATAAAAAGTAGTACATAAAAAATCTTTATCGCTATTGTCTCAGCTCTAACAAACTTAATCATTGAATAAATAGAACCAACTAAAAACCATATAATCACTACAATTATTTCTAAAAGAATGTCTTTTAAAAAATCATCTATTAAAAGATCTTTAAAAAAATCATTCAATTCCTGACACCTACAATTCTTACTTTAAAATCTCCTACAAAATTATCCATAAAGAACTTTGAAATCTATTCGTAGTTGTTTAACTAGTAATAGAAAGCTACTTAACTCCATTAAAAAACCTCCTGAGAAAAGTTATCCACAGGAGGTTTTGAGTCATGTTGGGGTGAAATAAAGTTTGATTAAAAGTGTGCTATAAATGTCAACTAATCTATGTACATAAACGCTTACTTAAAGGTGCACAAAATCACGCATCATCAGATGCTAAATGGTCTTTTAAACGATATGAATCTCCAAC
>NZ_JBHUOR010000083.1:0-6222 GCF_042686175.1 Kurthia populi
AAGCACTTTCATTGATCAACAATCGACCAAGAAAGTGCCTCAACTGGAATACCACACAGGATGCATTTGAATGTGAAGTGGTGCAGTTAATTTGACAATCTATCTCATGAAAAAACCGTGGAATTTGATTATGCCGCTGAAAGAGTAGCCACTTTTTCATTAACTGCATATAAAAAAGCAGTCTTACAAGGCTTTTTAGATTTCATGTGGCATACGAATTTAGAATTCGAAGCCATTACACATGACTCTTTAGGTGATGAAATTGAGTATGTTGAATTACGAGAAGATACATATGGTATAAGTGAACTCTACACTTGTCGTTATATTTTCTTACAATATATGAAGGAAATCTATAAACAAAAAAGTTATGATTTAGAAAAATTAATAAATTTTGAGTTTGATTTAGATTATTATCATTCAAAATTAAAATACGATTTAGGAGACTAGGCAAGTATAGCTAGATGCAAAAAAACAGCTGATTAAGCTGCCTTTTTGTATTTAAATTGTATGAGCAATTCATGTAAAGGGGTGTTATCGGCACTTACGGAATTAGAGTGATTTTGTTTCCCAAACAGCGCTTTGGGAACGATAATAAAATAGAGGTGATACAAATGACTAATGACAAAAATACATATTCTATCAAAATAAGACCCATTGCTATCTCCGATTATGATGCTGTTTTAAGGTGGAGCCAAAATGAAACGTTCTGTCTAGCTAACCAATGGGAACTAAATCGAGATTCTAATGAGGTTTATTCTTGGTGGATTAAATGTGTAAATAATCCTTCTGAAAGCTTTGTCCGTATGGGAATTGAGTTTGATGGAAAATTAATTGGTTATACAGACCTTGCTAATCTCTCAAATGATTCAGCGGAGTTAGGAATTGCAATTGGAGAAAGTTCATTGTGGGGTAAAGGAATTGGATTTGAAGCTGCACATCGCACAATAGAATTTGCCTCAGCCGACTTAGGTATTAAAGCCTTTAAAGCTGAAACACACGAAACAAATATTCGTTCAAGAAAAATGCTTGAACGAATTGGATTTGAAGAAGTAAGTAGAATAGGTTCTGAAATTTACTTAGGAGAAAATAGTCGGTTAATACAATATCGACTAAATTTTGAGCGTTGAATTTATATAAATAACGTCCTCAAATGACACTTTGGTAACGAAAACAGCCTTGTTTGAGAGGCTGTTTTCATTATTTAGAGAATTTAATATAGCATTCCTCATACTGTTTCAATGGTTCAATAACAGGGTTCTTTAAATCAATGAATACTTGATGTTCCGCAGGCTTCCTTTCATCATCTAACCAACATATAAAAATTTCACAATAATCTCCTTCAGGAATTAATTCATTTAAAAATTCGCATAAATGAATAAATGCTTATTTTGCTTCTTTGAAATCTTGTGGATAGTATTGTTTGCTGGTCTCTGTCATCTCTTTAAATGATGTAGATGCTTCTTCCCATACTTCATAAACAAAGGGTGTGTTAAAATGCGATTCTCTCACAGCTATACGATGTTCTTCCTCTGAAAAACCATATATAATTTCTATTGGTAAATCATTTATTTCATCACTAATTTCTACTTCGAAATTTAAACCAATATAAGTTGCAATACTCAAAATGACTCCTCCATATTCTATTATTAAAATTATTATAACTTATACATAAAGAAAACAAAAAACGTTTCCAAATAAAAGTTTAGTAATATTAAAAAACTGAGAATCATTGTTAAATCAATGATTCTCAGCTTTTCTAGTTAACATTCTGATTCATGAAAGTATGCAAGAAAAAGTATCATCGATAATTATAAAATTGGAAATGTTTTGTTTCCAAGCAGCGTTCTGTGTCCAATTTTTCTTTTGATTAAAATAGTTAAAATATGTATATTTATTGAGTAACCGAATTTAGTAGAAACAGGGTGATTTACTTGATAGAACAGATAAATAGCGAAAATAGAGATAAAGTAATAGCATTTTTCAATGAACATTGGGGAAGTTCTGAAATGGTTATTTCAACAGGTATCTATACGTGTGAAAACTTAGATGGATTTATTTTTGAAGAAAATGACCAGATTGCTGGTCTAATTACATATGTTATCAAAGATAATGAGATTGAAATCATTTCATTAGATAGTATTTTAGAGGGGAAAGGTATTGGTACAGCTCTAATTGAAAAGGTCGAAAATGTAGCGAAGCAAAAACAAATAAATATCGTACGTTTAGTAACTACAAATGATAATCTAAATGCTTTAAGATTTTATCAAAAAAGAGGCTACAGGATTACCTCTATTATTCCTGACGCTGTAAATGAAGCCCGAAAAATAAAAGCCTCAATTCCTTTAATAGGCAATGATGGGATCCCATTAAACGATGAATTAGAATTGAAGAAAACAATCTAAATAATACAATTCAAATAACATTTTCGAATAAGGCATTGTTATTCTTCATTTCGAAGTCGAGCCACTTCTTCTAGCATAACAATAAACTTTACTTGCGCTTTTTCACTTCGAATTAATTTAGATACACGCCAAGAGCCTTCTAAATACTTTCTAATTTTTAAGCTTACAAAAAATGAACGATGATGTTTTTCATTTTCATATAAGTCATTAAACCAAGAATAATCTTTTAACTTTTCTATATTTTTATCTATCTTTTGAGTATTTAATTCGCTACTCCCACTAAGATTTACGCTTGATAGTAGACTTAAACTTAAAGTAACTACAACACCTAAAAATACAATTATCCAATTGCCGAGTTTTTCCATCAAACTCCTCCTTTAAGACAAGGCTGCAGTAATTTTAACATAGTAAGATGGTTATTAAACTACATAATTAATAATGTTCTATAAGAATAAAACAGTTACTAATTATTTTCACCCTAATAAAGAGAGACTTAAATGAAGGAGCAAAAGCCAATGCAAATAAAACCGACACCAACTGTAATTACAGCATGGATTGCGAATTATGTACCAGAGAAGGATGTATTCTTTTTAACAGAGGAGCAATACAAAAAACTAACGAAATACGTTCGCCATTCTTGCGATGCCTATTGATGAGTTTTTCAATCATAGTACCTATAACCAAATTCACTACACGAATAGTTATGAATACTGGAATATAAAACGAGCACAGTACGTGATCATTGCGGAAAGTGATTGGATTGAGCAATTATCAAATGCTGAAAGAACAACGATTTTAATGGCTCAACTTCAATGTGAGCGAGGTATGACCGTTCCCCTTTCATTTATTCAAAATCGTCAGGATGTGCCAGATGATTATATCCATGAAGGCCATATTATATTGCAACGAGCTATGTGGGAAAAAATGAGCTCGTCCACTAAGGTGCAGCTACTCGAAACAATGGTATATGAGTGGTGGGATAAAGGAGAATGTAAAGAACTTCCTGTGAATGCTCCAATTTTTCTACGTAAATTTGCGAATACATTTGGTACAAAACAAGGGTCAAATTGTTTAGCAGCAGTACTTTATGCTGTTACAGAAGGAAAATGCTCCTGGATTATTGATGAATGGATTCATCAAAATACATTTTTAGAAAAGCTTAAACAATGCCACTATCAAAATATAGAAACAAAGACTTTAGTAAAAGGTGACGTAGCTGTTTGGCAAGATACAGATGGTGTCATACAACATGCGGCTTACTGTATTGGAGAAAATCTATTTTTCAATAAGCATGGTCAAACCATATTTAATCCTTGGAAAATTCTTTCGAAATCACAGTTAGACAAGGAATGGAGCCAATTAAATATGCTTACTTATAGGGTGATTTAGTAACTATAAGAGTGACATTGCGTGCAAATAGTGTTCTATTTTAGAGTGAAAGTAGTTGTAAATGAATAGGAAAGTGATTTGAAATGAAAGCGATTGTACAACAGAAGTTTGGCGATGCAAGTGTACTTTCATATGAAGAGATTGAAACGCCAAAAATCAAAGACCAAGAATGTTTAATTAAATCAACTTTTACGAGTATCAATTATGCAGATATTAAAACACGTATTGGAAATAAAGGAACAGGCAATTTCCTTTTAATTTTAGGTTTAGACGTTGCTGGGACAATTGTTGAAACGGATACTAATTCGCCTTTTTCGATAGGGGATCGTGTCATTGCTTTTTCTAAAAATGGTTCATATGCAGAATATGTGATTGCAAATGAAAAGTTAGTTTTTAAGATTCCAGATAGTTTGTCATTTGAACAAGCTGCAGCCATGCCAACTGTATCAATTTTATCGTACATGCTGTTACATGAAATCGGACAAATAACAAAAACAGATGTTCTTGTTATTCATAGTGCTGCTGGTGGTGTTGGTTCGATGCTCGTACAATTGGCAAAATTAGCAGGTGTTGAAAAAATCATTGCGACAGTGGGCAATTTAGAAAAAGCGAATTATGTGAAAAAATTAGGGGCAGATGTGGTATGTACGTACGAAACGTTTAAAGAGGAAGTGTTAAAGCAAACGAATAATGAAGGTGCGAATGTCATTTTTGATTCGGTTGCGGGTGATATTACAAGCGAGAGTTTAGAATGCTTAGCTTTATATGGTACACTTGTGCAATTTGGTAATAGTAGTGATAAAGTGGGTACATTTAAAACAAGTGATGTTCATAGTAGCTGCAGAAATATTAAGGGCTTTAGTCTAGGGATAACGAGAAAATATCATCCCGAGCGATTAGCGCCAATTGCAAAAAAAGTAATCGAACTATTCGATTCTAAACAGCTCAATCTACCGATAGCACACATATTTAAATTAAGTGATGCAGCAGAAGCACATCAACTAATTGAAAGTCGTAATTACGAAGGGAAAGTTTTACTTAAAGTTTAAATTTTGAGTCCAGTAAGAACTTATATAATATGTAAAAAAGTCACGAATAAATGATCGTGGCTTTTCTATTTAATATCACGATGCATGAAAGTACCTAAGAAAAAATGTTATCGGTGGTTAAGGAATTTGAGAGATTTTGTTTCCTAAGAAGCGGATTTTAGATGTATGATTTATAATTAATACACATAAATTCAGGAGGTTTTTTTTATTGTATAGTGCAAAATGGAGTAAAGCAAAAAAACGCTTGAAAAGCTTCACCTGTGAATCTTTGCGTTCAAGAGTAGACTTTCAAGTGATTAATTATCGACGTGCTCACGACCAACTGGGTAGAACTGTCATTACAGTAGATAAAATAGAGAAGTTAAATATGTGTACAATTACAGCAGAGCGAGAGGAATATTACCGAGAACGATCAATTCAACAACAGTTGGATGATTTTGACTCCGAAGACCGAGTGAATATTTTAGCCATTCAAGAGCAAGCGTATCAACAGTTGAAAGAAGAAGCCATTTACGGACAATACGATTTCTTTTCTGCATTAGAAATATATTTTGACATGCCAATTGAGGAATGTTTACAGTCAAATGACATTCTGCTTAAAATATTATGTCTTTTGGACAGACGTGTTGGAAAAAGAACATTACTAAGGATGAAGGACACAATGACAAATGAACACACATTAATACAAGACTTTTTTAAACTGCGTTGTGAAGCAGAAAATATAAGATTAGCAGTATAACGTTTCCAAATGTCATTTTTGGAGGCTCAATCGAATAGGTACGACTATTTTTTGTATTAGCTACTTTGGGAACATTATATAGAGATTCATAGAAGTTTAATATAACATCGGTATATATTCGGTAAGATGAAGGAGTGGTTAAGATGCCTTATGTACATGAGTTTGGAATAATTGCGGATATAGAAGAAATAGAAGCAGAAGACAATGGATATTACCCTAAAATAGGTGATTGTATAACCATAGATGGAGATTTTATTGACGACTTATGTAATACTGATTTTGATGAAAAAATAGAAAAATTACAAACATTCGCAAATAGTCCAGATAGACCGTATAATGATCTCTGCTATTACGGAATAACATTGATACCACCGAGTTCTCATGCTTACTTTTTGAAAATTGTGAGTGAGGCAAATGATAAGTACAAATCGGAAGAACTTGAACAATTGATGGTAAAAATTGAGGAAGCAATAAAAATGGATAAATGGATGATTCATTTTGGTGTTTAATTGTCTCTAATAAGCAAAAAAAAGCAGCCTTGTCATAATCGCTGTTAAAATCCTCGATAATACCGTTTAAAAATTCCCCACTAATAACGGATAATCTATATTAGACAATATAGATTGGAAGTGTGGAGATGACG
>NZ_JBHUOR010000084.1:0-6536 GCF_042686175.1 Kurthia populi
CCCCCTGTTGATTTTGGTGTAGGAACTTTAATTATACAGGCTCATATTGAATGGGTCTTTTTTTATTTATTTTGAGTGGTGCACTTAATATTACAATTCGTCGTAAAGATAAAAAATTATTTTGCTTCTAAATCAACGTCTGCAAAGTTTTCTTCCACAACGCTTGCACAGCGTTCGCAAAGGTCTGGATGTTTTTCGTTGTGACCAACTGTTTCATCAATTGTCCAGCAACGTGCACATTTTTCGCCTTCAGCTTTAACAACCGCTACGGCTACAGTTTCTGTTTTCACACATTCTTCTGTTGCGTTTGCAAGGTCATCTAACACAAATTCAGATACAATCATCATTTGTGCGAAATCGATTGATGCATCAGAAAGAACAGCTTTTGTTGCTGCATCTGCGTAAACGGTTGCTTTTGCTTCTAATGATTTACCGATAACTTTTGCTGTACGTGCTTCTTCTAATGATTTTAGAACTACATCACGAACAGCCATGATTTTTGTCCATTTTTCAGTTAATGCAGCGAAGTTTTCTTTTTCAACAGCATCTGGCATATCTGTTAATTGTACAGATTCCTCTGTTGTCCAAGCCATATAACCAAACATTTCATCCGCTGTGTGAGGAATGATTGGTGCAAGTAATTTCACTAATGCATTTAATGTATCGTACATAACGGATTGCATTGCACGACGCGCGTGGCTATTTGGTGCTTCTACATAGACAACATCTTTCGCAATGTCTAAGTAGAATGAGCTTAGTTCTGTTGCGATAAAGTTGTTTACTGCTTTATAAACTGTTGCGAATTCATATGAATCATATGCTACGCGCACTGTTTTGATTAATTTTTGAAGTTCCATATACATGTATTGGTCTACTTCACGTAAATCTTCGTATGCAACATAGTCTGTTTCTGCATTGAAATCTTCTAAGTTACCATGAACAAATTTTAAAGTGTTACGTACTTTACGGTACATTTCAGAAACTTGTTTTAACATATCCATTGAGATACGAACATCTGCAGTATAGTCTACTGAAGCTACCCACATACGTAAGATATCTGCACCGTATTGTTGCATGATTTTCGCTGGTGCGATGATGTTACCAAGTGATTTCGACATTTTACGGCCATCGCCATCTAATACGAAACCATGTGATAATAAGCCTTTGTATGGTGCATAGCCATTAACCGCTACTGATGTGATTAATGATGAGTTGAACCAACCACGGTATTGGTCAGAACCTTCTAAGTAAAGGTCTGCAGGGTAGCTCATACCACGTTCAGCTAATACACCTTGGTGAGAAGAACCTGAGTCGAACCATACGTCCATAATGTCGTTTTCTTTAGAGAATTCGCCATTTGGAGAGCCTGCATGTGTAAATCCTTCAGGAAGTAATTCTTTAGCTGTTTTTTGGAACCAGATATTTGAACCGTGTTCACGGAATAATTGTTGTACGTGCGCGATTGTTTCTTCTGTAATGATTTCTTCGCCGTTTTCAGCGTAGAATACAGGGATTGGAACACCCCATGCACGTTGACGAGAGATACACCAGTCACCACGGTCACGAATCATATTGAATAGACGTGTTTCGCCCCATTCAGGTGTGAAGTTCGTGTCGCGAATTGCTTGTAATAATTCTGGACGGAATGAATCAATTGATGCAAACCATTGTGGTGTTGCACGGAAGATAACTGGTTTTTTCGTACGCCAATCATGTGGGTATGAGTGTTCGAAGAATGTTAGGCTTAGTAATGCGCCAAGTTCTTCTAATTTTTCACAGATTGGTTTATTTGCTTTGTCATAAAATTGACCAGCGAATTCGCCAGCAGCTTCTGTTAATACACCACGGTTATCTACAACTGAAAGGATTTCTAAGCCGTAACGTTTCCCAACTTGGTAATCATCCTCACCATGTCCAGGTGCTGTGTGTACGCAGCCGGTACCAGCTTCAAGTGTTACGTGATCGCCAAGCATCACAAGAGATGTACGATCGAATAATGGGTGTTTTGCTGTGATGTTTTCTAATTCCGCACCGTTGATTTCACGGTCGATTTGTACATCTTCCCAGCCGATTTTTTCTGCTACTGAATTTAGTAAATCTTTTGCAACAACGAATTTGCGATCGTTTACTTTTACTACAACATATGTGAATTCAGGATTTACAGAAATACCCAAGTTCGCTGGTAATGTCCAAGGCGTTGTTGTCCAGATAACGATTTCTTCGTCATTATTTAAAACACCTTTACCATCTTCTACTTTAAATGCTACGAAGATTGATGGCGATTTGATGTCTTTGTATTCAATTTCTGCTTCTGCTAATGCAGATTCAGAAGATGGAGACCAATAAACTGGTTTTAATCCTTTGTAGATATAGCCTTTTTTCGCCATATCGCCGAATACGCCAATTTGACGTGCTTCAAATTCTGGACGTAATGTGATGTATGGGTTTTCCCAGTCACCGCGTACGCCGATACGTTTGAATTGTTCACGTTGGTTACTAACTTGCTCTAATGCATAATCTTTACAAAGTTCGCGGAATTCTGCGATCGACATTTTTTTACGGTCATGTCCTTTATTTGTTAATGCTTGTTCAATTGGTAGACCATGTGTATCCCAACCCGGAACATATGGTACATAGTAGCCTGTCATTGAACGATGGCGGTTAATCATATCTTTTAATACTTTGTTCAATGCGTGACCCATGTGGATATCACCATTTGCATACGGAGGTCCATCATGTAACACAAATGGTGTACGGTCTTTTGTACGTTCAAGCACTTTCGCATTGATATCCATTTCTGCCCATTTCTCTTGCATTTTTGGTTCCATATTTGGTAAGTTTCCGCGCATTGGGAAATCTGTTTTCGGCATTAATAACGTTTTTTTGTATTCAGCCATTCGTAATTCCTCCTCAAAATTAATCCATAAAAAAACTCCTCGCCCCAAACAAGGGACGAGGAGAAGTTAACTCGCGGTACCACCCTAATTGCATAGTTAGACCATGCCACTTAAGAACACCTTAACGCGGTGGTAACGAGACGGCTTACTAAAGTTCAGCAATCTAGCTCAAGAGTGATCTTCAACCTTATCTGTACCGTTCGAGCTCTCACCATCCTCGAATCGCTATACTGCAGCATAAAGTTTACTGTCTCTATCAGTGCTTTTCATTCATATGTTGCAATTATAGAAAATTGCGACCAGAACGTCAAGCGGTTATTCTTCGTCTGGTAATTCAATCGCTTCGACATTATCGACATCAGGCACTTTAATTTCATATTCCATTAAGTGATCCCAGTCTTCTGACTCGATTAAATCCAGTTGTGCTTCCACAATCATTTTGAAACGATTACGGAATACTTTTGAATGTTTTTTCAGTTCTTCGATTTCAAGTGCCACTGTACGTGCTTTCGCTAATGCTTCATTAACGATACGGTCTGCGTTTTTTTCAGCCTCTTTCACGATTAGTTTTGCTTCTTTTTGTGAATTGCGACGGACTTCTTCTGCCGCCTCTTGTGCGACAATAATTGATTTTTGAAGTGTATCCTCTAGTGAGCTATAATGGCCTAACTGATCATGCGCTGATGCAAGACGGGCTTCTAGCTCACTTTTTTCTTTTAACACAAGATCCATATCTTTCATTACTTGTTCCATAAATTCATTAACCTGGTCCTCGTTGTATCCACGGAATGAGCGGTCAAATTCTTTATTATGTATATCAAGTGGTGATAACGGCATACTATCTCTCCTTTTATCTGCAAGTTCAACTTATTCATTATTATACCGTTCTTTTGACAGAACTTCATCTGTAAAACGGCAAAACAAAGTTATTTCCGTTCCATTTTACCAATTTTTAGGCGTAGTTTTTCTTTCTTTGTGCGACCTTCTATCGATTCAATAAATAAACGACCGACACCACGAATCGAAATTAAATCTGCCTCATGTAATTCAAAGGACGTTTGTTCACGCACTGCATAGTTTACTTTCACTTTGCCAGACTCAATATATAACGCGGCTTTTTGACGTGAAATGGCTGGATAGCTTGAGGCAATGACTGTATCAAGGCGGAGTGATGAAGCCGTGATTACGGACTCCTGCCATTCTTCTGTTGCAGGAAGTAGTGTTGTTGAGAAATCTACTTCTTGCACAGTCACCTTGCTTTTCGCGATTGATGTTAAATTGGCACGTACATAGTCTGCTACCTCGCGTGCTACAACAAACTGCACAATGTCCGTCCCCACTCTTATATCCCCGAATTTTGCGCGTTCTAACCCTAAGCTAAGTAATGCGCCTAGAACATCAGGATGTTTTAGTTGCACAAATTTAGATGGATAGCGTACAGAAAGCATCGCAAACTGAAACTCATCTGCCACTGGCTCCACATAGCTCGGGTATATTAATGCACGCTGACGCTCTGAATAATCACTAAAGCCACCATGAAACGCTACTTGTGTTTCGCCATTTATACCAATAAGAGATTGTACAATCGTTCGCTGACGTGGATCTAAAAAAGGTGTTGTTTTTGGCGCATAAAAATCTTCCACTTGACGCTTCCATTCAAGCACTTGCTCAATAAACTCATGCTCATCGGGTCTAAAATGTTGTAGTAGATGATCCATTTTTTCTTCCTTTCTAAAAAACAAAAACTCCTTACGCCAATGCGCGAGGAGCCTTATTTAGTACATAATGATAGACTGACTAGTTTATAAAATATAGCTCAACACACGGTATAAGCCTATTTGAATAAAGTTCAATGCTAATAACGCAATAATTGGTGAAATATCAATCATACCAATCGGTGGAATAATCTTACGGAAAATCGATAAATACGGTTCTACGATTTTCGATAAAATTTCACCAAACTTTGATTCTTGTAACCCTGGAAGCCAGCTCATTAAAATGTAAATAATAATGGCGAATGAATAAACTTGAAATGCTAAAGCAATAATATTCATGCGTGTACTTTTCTCTCCTTAGTGGTAGCCTAGTACTTATCTTCTTCGTAATAGTATTCTGAAATCGCACCATCGATTTCAACATTATCTGGCGTACATAAGAAAATATCGATACCAATTTTTTTTATTTCACCGTCTAGTGCGAATACTGTACCACTTAGAAAATCAATAATACGCTTCCCATTTTCTTTGTCAATACGTTGTAAATTAACAACCGCAGATTTTTTATTGCGAATGCAATCCGCAATATTTTGCGCTTCTGAATACATACGAGGCTCAAATAAATTGACCTTTGTTGTACGATTCATGCTCACGACATTATTAGCTTTTTTTTCCACAACTTGCATTTGTGCTACTTGTTGAGGTGGTAGATTTGATGCTACTTGCTGTGTTTTACGTTGTACAGGCTGTTGCACCTTACGTGGTGTTGCCATTTGTTGAGGTACAGGCTGCTGTTTTAGCTGCTGTACTTGTTGTGGACGCTGTTGCTGCTGTGGTTGTTGCTGTTGTGGTCTTGCTTGTTGTTTCGGCTGTGCTACTTCTTCTTCATCAAATTCATCATCGCGATTATCTAAATAGAAAAAGTCTTTTAAAAAGTTTTTCATTGCGGAATCCTCCTATCAGTCGAGTCCAACTAAAGCTGTACCAATACGAACGTATGTAGATCCCTCTTCGACGGCGATTGCATAGTCGTGTGACATGCCCATCGACAATTCGGTGCAAGGCGCATGCTCATATTGTTTTGCAGCGAGTGATAATTGAAGCTCTTTTAGTCCTTTAAATGTATTTCGAATGATTGTGTCGTCTTCTGTATTCGGCGCCATTGTCATTAAACCGACAACGCGAATATGGTCATATGCTTTCAGTTGTTCAATAAAAGGCTCAACTTCTTGTACCGCTAAGCCATGCTTAGAATCTTCGCCCGATACGTTTACTTGGACGAAGCAATTTACTGTTTTGGTTGCACGTTTATTAATTTCTTCCGCTAAACTTAATCGATCTAATGAATGGATGAAATCAACAGTATCTAATACTTTACGTACTTTACGTGTCTGTAATGAGCCAATATAATGCCAAACTGCACCATCTGTAATGGTTTCTTGCTTTTCAAGTAATGGTTCAGGGCGATTTTCACCTAGATGATGAATCCCTGCCGCAAGTGCTTCCTCGGCACGCGCTGTTGTGACTTGTTTTGTAACCGCAATAATCGTTACTTCTTCAGGATTGCGCCCTACTTTCGCGCAAGCTGCATCGATATTTTGTTGTATACGTTGTAAGTTATCAATAATTCGTGTCATGATTAATCCCAGCTTTTCAAGTTACTTGTTTATCATATTATTTTCATTTTATCAAGCACAGCCATATTAATCAATAAATTCCCATGAACCACGAAGATTTAAGCAAAATCTATTCATACTATCGTCTATTCCCGATGGCAATTCATCAAAAACATTAAAATTGTGTAACAAAATTTTAACAGATGACGAATTGTAATATTAAGTGCACCACTCAAAATAAATAAAAAAAGACCCATTCAATATGAGCCTGTATAATTAAAGTTCCTACACCAAAATCAACAGGGGGC
>NZ_JBHUOR010000085.1:0-7092 GCF_042686175.1 Kurthia populi
AAGAAAAAAGCTGGGATATTCCCAGCTAATCATTTAACTACTTAACTCTATAATGGGGAATTTTATCCCGATATTATCGGAGAATTTAGAGGCGTTATTGACAATATTACAAAAAGCATCCCACCGGAAGGAATTAATGAAATAGATATCACGATTTATCCGAATAATGTGTCTACATATGAGCAGGATTGGAAAGTACAAGGGACAAATGATAAAGACATTTCAAGAAGTTTTATTGTGAAACAAGGCAACCGAAGCTACATTTTACCTTTAATTGAAGTAGTTCGCAGCATTTTAGCACCGAATCGCTTTTTACTGTACCGACTTTTTGAAGCAAATTCATTTCCACAGTATTTTATTGAAAATTACTATCCTAATAAAATTCATTTGGATTTTTCATCAATCTATAACATTAAATATACAAAAACAGTCTTCTTATATCAGCTCGTGTGGTTGCTTACAAATCGCGATTTAAGAAGCGTGTTTGAAAATGTCGCTTATATGTTTAATCATAAAGGGAGTCTACAGTTTGATTGGTCTTTTACACAACCTATTACGATTAGAGCTATCGTAAGGCCTAATGCTAGTGGCGGTACAGTGTTACGAGTGATAAGTGTAAAAAACAAATATATTTCGTACAAAGAAATCACATATGAACATCCCGATATAGCTCAATCAACTAAAGCGAATGAGGCAAAGAAATATACATTACAAACTAAAAATAAGTTAACTGGTCAGCAAGACGAAATGATTTTGGATGAAGAAATTGAAGGTACAACAGATAACTTTGATGTTATTGAAATGGACAATCAAAAGCACGAATATCTCGCGATGCCTAAAGTGATTAAAGCTCCCCGTAAGACTAATAAAAAACGTGAATTTGAAGATGAAAATACGAAGAAGCGTTTCATCAATAGTGATAGAAATCGATCCACAGCAGATGTAGGAGGAAATCAAGTCGCTAGAGGATTGGAGCAGCAGTCATTAATAGATGTTCAAATTGATGGCGAGCTAGGCGAATTTATAAAGGTAATGCGGGTGCTGCAAGATTTCCCAGAAGTACAGTCGATTAATATTATTCATGGAAGCTTGAAGGAGTTTTCTGATACGAAGCGTTTTGTTTATTTGAGTGATGGTGTGACGGAGAGGAAGTATGTGATTGCGGAAATCAAGTTACTATCTGGAAAGATTTTTAAAGTGATAGAGGTTGAACGAGAGGAAAAAGCAATTTCAACTTTCATCTATTTTTCTACTAGAATTGAGAATAAACTATACGAACTAAACGTGATATTTAAAGGCTTAATAGAGAAGAATGGTGTATGGGATAAAATGCAGTTAAGTTATACACGAATAAACTATTTAACGTTGAGACATGGGAAAAAGGAATATAGACATAGAGCGACTGTAATATTGAATAAAGTTATTTGATCTGATTAGGCTTAGTTTATGGGGAAATAAAAGTACGTTTAACTGTAGAGTTGATAAAATTTCTCTGGGATGAGTAGTATTGGAAGAATTAATCATCATCAAAAGTAATTAAATAATTTTAAGGAAGAAAATAAATGTATACATTAATTACTGTAGTATATTACATGCAATCAGTCAGTAAAGATATAGTGCTTGATGAAGAAGGTGAAAATAAAACAGCTAACCTTGATTATTCAAAATGAATAATCAAGTACATGAATATGTGAAACTATCAAAAGAAAAGAAGGTAGATGTAAGATTTTGAATTTTAACCGAGATAGAAAAAATAAATTCACGGATTTTAAAACACAGAATCAAAATCTAGTAATCCAAGGTATAATATTTATCAAGAGTAAGTGTGATTTTTATATAGAAAGGAATTAAAATGAATAAAAAATGTCAGGTGTTTACACCAAGAGAAGTGGTTGAAGCGATGTTAGACAAAATAGGATACACGAAAGGGTTATATGGAAAAAAAGTATTAGAAAATTCATGTGGTGTAGGTAATATTCTATGTGTAGTGGTAGAAAGATACATTAAAACCTGTTTGGTAGAGGGATACTCAAATATTTCTATAAAAAAGGGGCTAGAGTTAGATATATACGGTGTCGAAATTGACGAAATACATTTTAATAAATGCATAGAAAACTTAAATCATATAGCAGAAAAATACGGTCTTTATAATATTGATTGGAAAATCTTAAATATAGATAGCTTGAATAAAAAATGGGAAGTAAAGTTTGATTATCTTATAGGTAATCCACCATATATAAAATATAGTGAAATTAATTCAAGTATAAGAAAATTTGTAAAAGAAAATTTTAAAACATGTTCTATTGGAAAGTTTGATTATTGTTATGCCTTTATAGAATCAGCATTAGAAAACCTTAATGACACAGGTAAAATGATATACCTAATTCCTAATAGTATTTTTAAAAACGTATTTGGAAAAAATTTAAGGGCTATGATGCTAGATGATTTGACTGAAATCATAGATTATAAAAATTTGAAACTTTTCCCTGGTATATCAACTTCCTCTGCATTGATTTTAATTGAAAAGGGGCGGAAAACGGAAAAAATTATATATCAAGATGTTAAAAGAAATTTCACGTCGGAGCTTCCTAAAGAAAAATTGGGGGAAAAATGGATTTTTAGAGATGGAAATAGAGAAGAAAAAGCAAGTACAAATAAATTTGGAGATTTCTTTAATGCATCTATTTCTATAGCTACGCTTTTAAATGAAGCATATGTTGTTAAAGAATTTGAAGATAATGGAGAATATATTGCGACTAAAAGTTATAATATAGAAAAAGAAGTAATAAAAAGAGCTGTGAGTCCTAAATCTATGAGCTATGGAAAAACAGAAATGATTATATTTCCTTACTATTATAGATTAGGGGAATTAAAGAGATATACACTTGGGGAATTTGAAGAAAAATTTCCTCAAGCAGTTAAATATCTGAAGCAATTTGAAAATAAACTTCAAAAAAGAAAATCGAGTGAAAATACTGAGTGGTTTGAATATGGAAGAACACAAGCGTTAAAAAATCTTAATCAATCTAAATTACTCTTATCTACGGTTGTTACTAGTAAAATAAAAGTTTATGAACTTAATGAAGAAAGTATCCCGTACTCAGGTATCTTTGTTACACCTAAAAGTTCGCTTAGTTTGAATATAGCGAAGAGAATTCTTACTAGTGAAGATTTTCTTAATTATGCGAAAGGTATAGGAATACAGGCTAATGGAGAGTCGGTGAGAATAACAGTTAATGATATCAATAATTTTCATATAGATTTAGAGGGGTTGATAAGAAATGGGGAAAATGAAATATAAAATATCTTCTCGGACAGCTATATTACTTGGACGTGAAAGTGTATCTAAAGTAGATGGTGCTATTATTGAGTTAGTTAAAAATACATACGACGCTGATTCTGAATTATGTTATATCTATTTTGATATATCAAATGATTGCTTGTATATATTAGACAATGGGGTAGGTATGACAAAAGATATAATAGAAAATTGTTGGATGATTATTGGGACAGATAATAAAAGAGAGAATTATAAATCCCAAAAAAACAGAATAAAATCTGGAGAAAAAGGAATTGGGAGATTTGCTTTAGATCGGTTGGGTAGTAAGTGTGAAATGCTGACTAAAAATACTAATGAAAATTTAATTCTTTGGAAAAATGATTGGACGAAATTTGAAGAAAATGGTAAAACGATAGATGAAATAGAAGCAGAATTTGATTATCTAGACTTAGATTTTTTAGATGTTATACCAGTAAAGATATTAGAGAATATTAAGAAGTTGGAGAAACGCTTAGACCTAAAATATAATTTGGAAACAGGAACTATTTTAAAAATTAGCGATTTAAGGGATACATGGACTAATGAAAAGATAGAAGCATTGTTTGATTCTTTAGGGTTCTTAATTCCTCCTTCAGAGCAAAAAGATTATCTTATTAGTGTTCAAAAAGCTCCAAATGAAGATTATATTTTAATAGAAAATCAAATTTCTGAGGAGTTTGATTATAGACTGGATGCAGTCTTTGATGGAGACAAGTTCAGAGTTCTTTTATATAGAAATGAGTATGACTTAAGTAAAATTCCAGATGAGCTATTTGAGTTAGAAGAGTTTAAAATATTCCCTTTTAGAAAGGAAGATTTTCAAGCAAAGGAAATTTTAATAGAACAATCTATTGCCCAATTATTAAAAACTGATGAAATAAAGGAAATTAATAAAGCTAAAAAGGTGGGAGCTTTTAAGTTTGAATATACCTTCATGAAGTTAAGTTTGAGTGAGAAAGATAAAAAAGGGTACTTTTATAAAGAAATAAGTAAAACGCGTAACGATTGGATGGATTTGCACAATGGAATAAAAATCTATAGAGATAATTTTTTAGTTAGACCTTATGGAGATCAAAAATCAGACTCTTTTGATTGGCTCGGGATAGATGCTAAAAGAGCAACAAATCCTGCTGCTGTCGGAGATCGTTCAGGACGTTGGAATGTTCGTAATAAGCAAGGTCAAGGGACCATATTTATTTCAAGAGTTATGAATGATGAAATCTTAGATAAATCAAGCCGTGAAGGAATAATAGAAAATGAATATTTTTCTATTTTTAAAAGAATGGTATTAGGTATCATAGCTTTATTTGAGAAAGATCGTGCATATATAGCTAGACATATAAAAAAATTTCATGAAATAAAAAACCCGAAGGAAGCAACAAAGGAGGAAGCGAATAAAATAGCGAAAGAAATAATCGATAATAGGGGGAAAATAGAAAAAGATGATATAAAAGCAAGTGGAATATATATAAAACCTAAAATTGAAAAGGAAGCAGAAACTCTTGCTAAAGCTGTAGAATATTATAGGGAAGAAAGAGAAGAATTGATATCTGAAATTAAGTTACTGCGTGAATTAGCTACCAATGGCTTGATTACAACATCTATTGTACATGATTTGAAAACAATAAGAGCTAACCTAAATAGTAGAGTAGAAGTTATAAGAGGAAGTATTGGTAAACACCCAGTCATATTAGAAAGAAGTTTACAGGATTTAGATAAATCGGATACATTTTTAAAATCGTGGATAAGTGTAATTATAAATCAAAAGAAAGATCGTAGAAAAAGAACTAAGCAAAGTATTAGTGAAACTGTAAAGTCTACTATCAATCTAATAATACCTATTTTAAATCAGAAGAATATTAAAATAAATATTGAAAATCCTAAAAACGAAATCTATAAAAAGATATTCTCATCTGATTTTGAAAGTATTATTTATAATTTGATTATTAATTCTATTGAATCATTTGAAAAGAAGAGCCCGAAGGAAAGAAATATTAATATTCTTGTGAAAGAAGGACAAGGCGAATTTACTTTGTTATATGAAGATAATGGTAAAGGATTAGATGAAATATTTCAGGATCCAAATGAAATTTTTAATTATGGAGTCACAAGTAAATGTGATAGAAATGGAACTAAAATTGGTACAGGTTTAGGTATGTATATTGTAGCTTCAACGTTAAGAGAATATGATGCGAAGTATAAGATTATAGAAAGTCGGAATGGTTTTGGGCTAGAAATGAAATTTAAAATATAAGGGGGTATTAAAATGGACATTTTTAAAATAGGAATTATAGATGATGATTCATCAAAAGTAACTCAAATTATGTATAGATTAACTATAGGTTTTGAAAGTGCGAATTTTGAAAAGAAATCAAAATATTCGAATATAAAGATTGAGCCTATTGAAATAGAGATTGAACAGGATATTGAAAATACAATCAATAATATAATTGAAGAGAATATAGATGGTTTGATTGTAGATTATAAATTGTCCTCTTATAAAAATGTAGATTATTCTGGAGTAGACATTGCTGATGAGTTGGAAAAAATTAAATATGATTTTCCTATTTTTGTATTAACTTCTTATGAAGATGATCTTTTTATAAATGAAATTTTTAATGCCTATCAAGTCTTCGATTTTGATAGATATCTTAACGAAGATACTGAGAGAATTGAGTTGAATTTTAAAGTAATAGAACAAGTTTTAAAAACAAAAAAACAACAAAAAAAGTGGGAAAGTGAGATATTAGAATTATTACCAAATGCAGGTAAAAACATTGAGATTGATAATAAGTTGATTGAGTTAGATGATAAACTTGAAAAATCAATAAATGGGAGAAGTTCAATTCCTAAGAAGTTAAAAAAGGATTTACAGTCTGATAGAGTAACAGAGTTATTAAATAAATTGGATGGAATTATAGAGAAGGAGTAATAATTTTGTTAAATATTCATCAAATAAAGCCTAAGAGAACTTATACTGGGGAGCGATGGCGAACTAATAATTCTAACAAAAAAAGATTAGCAAAAGATTTTAATTATAGATGTGGTTATTGTGATGATGCTGATTTCTATAGTGGAGGATATAATGTTTATCACGTAGAACATTTTGCCCCTAAAGAAAAGTTTGAAAATTTGCAGTATACATATGAAAATCTATTATATAGTTGTCCTTATTGTAATATCTCAAAATCTAATAAATGGGTTGGAGCTACTTCAGATGAGAATATATTAGAAGCTGAAGGATTTGTAGATCCATGTGATGAAGAATATGATAAACATCTAAAGAGAACAGCTAATGGAAAAATTATATTTATTACTCCTGTAGGGTCCTATATGTATAGAGAATTAAAATTATATTTAAAACGACATGAGATAATTCACAATTTGGAAAAGATAAGACTAAGGAAAAAGAAAATAAAGGAAAAAATTGAAATAAAGAAGAATGCAGGTATAGATTGCTCTAATTTAGAATATATTTATAGAGAATTATGCGTTCATTTCTCTGAGTATTACGATTTAATGTTCGAAGAAGAGGCTGTACATAATTAATAATCAATCTTTTTTATAAAAGATGAGTTTCGCTCGAAAACTTAACCCACATGTTTTGATCAATCTTTTTTCAAAACATGTGGGTTTCTTCTATTATATAAAATCAACGTTTACAGCACATATAAATGCTAATTTAAACGTGTACATATAAAATCACTTAAAGATGTACAAATTTACCATTAAATGTAACATACTAGAACTTGAGGTGAATAGTATGTACATAA
>NZ_JBHUOR010000086.1:0-7328 GCF_042686175.1 Kurthia populi
ACGATGAACAACGGCTGACAAGCAGATAAAAAAGACATTCATGATTTGAATAAAATCGTGAATGTCTTTTCTTATTGACTAGGGTTTTGTCCCAGCCTCTTTTTAATTAAAGCATTTAATAATTTCGTTGTAGCATCGGATACAGTAACAAATAAATCAATCTGCCTTGTACTGGGCACCCCTCTGTATAAAAACAATGCCTTGGATATGCTAACGGGTCAATATCTCGTTGACGATATTTGTCTACGAATGCATTCATCATAACCGCAATATTATAATTCTCTGCAATTGGATGATATGCCCAAGTAAACCAACGTGTTAGTGCATTATCTGGTAAGGTAGCAAGCAAACGTTTAGAAGCTCTATCTTCACCTAATGCACTAAGGACGGCTAGGCGTAAATATTGCTGTTCAACTGTCCAAGTAGTCATTTGATTCAAATAATCAAATGATTTTTCAAAATTTCGCATATCAAAAGAAACTGCCGCAGCTTTAAAGTATGCCCTATTACGTTCCATATCAGAAGATTTTTCACTTAGTTCTAGTGCACGCTGTAAGTATGTTTCATTTCCTTTATAATCGCTTAATAATAACAAAGCATCTACACAATTTTTATCGTACGAAAAGGATGTTTGTGCAAAGTCGAATCGTTGTTGGTCATGTGTTTGCTCATATGCTAAATAAGCAAAATGTTGTGCTAAATCATGCGCATTCTTCGGTATAAATTCAATATTCTTCGCTTTTTGCAATCGTTTACGTGTGACCTCGTCTTCAATGCTACGCTCATCACATAGTCGCGCTAATTGCCATTTTTCTCGATCTATAATCGTCGCATCTGTTCCAGAACAATATAAAGTCTGCTCATCTTCTAACAAATGCCATTCAGAAAACTCCTCTTTATAATAGTTTTCTAATTGAGCTGTATAACTATATACGGTCGTTTTCGAAACATCACAAATCGTTGCTAATTGTGTAACGGTTAAAATAGGTGGAATAAAATTAAACTTCATGCCAAATTGTAATACGCCTGCAATGAAACCACCTTTCTTACGCGCCTTTATGTGCTTAGTTGTCACATACCGATGTGTAAATAAAAATAAAGGCTCACTTTTAATATCCAATTCAATTAACGCTGCATCTAGCATGACTAGCAATTGCTTTTTGTCTGTACGCATCGTATTACTACTTAGCGATGTTTCTGAAATGAGTAATCGCCAACAATCATCGATATGCTGCTGAAAGAAATCTTTATAAGGTAACGCTGTAACCTTATAAAGTTTGTTCCATGCTTCAAATAAAGAATCACTTGCCTTGGTTAAAATAATTCCCATACTAAGCGAATAATAAATATTTTCTTCTAATCCTTTTACAAGTAATAATAACGTATTTTCTCCAATATGGTGTGGCATAGCAGAAAAATCAAGCACGTAGACAATTTCTTTTGTCCATGCATGCTCAATGGCTACATAACGATCTGTTACATCAATAATTTCACCAAAGAAAAATATGGGTTGGTGCCATGTATGGATGAGTTTTTTTAATTTTGATTGTGGTTCTTTCTTCATACGTTCCATAATAAAATGCGGCCAGTATGGTACGACGCCACTCAAAAAGAAATAGCTATCTTCCGCAAGTCTTCTAGCCGTATGTTCATCTAGTTTTTTCTCCATTTCTTGAAAAAACATAGGAGATAGCCAGCGTTTTACTTGATCAAAATCATTTTCATATTTCGTTAAAAATTGTTGTACAAATTTTTGTTTGATGGTCATGAAGTGATATTCTACCGGGGCAATGTTTTTTTGTGTTATAGGTTGTTTCTTCAAACCTTCCACCTCCCTTTTGAAATCAATCCGAAAAAAGAGATTGTCCTCATAAAGTATGGACAATCTCTTTGTATCGATTCATATACCCTTTTTACACACAAAAAAACAAATCCCATTGTGCCGTCAGTTTTCACATCGTTTTGAGCCCGCTTAAAGCAGTTATTTGTTCGCACAACTTGCTCGAAAGTCCCACCTAACAGGCATGATCTAAAAAGTTGTATATGAACAAAATCTCAAAAATAAATATGTTCGGTCAAAACTGATTGCAGCTGTCGTACACCGCAGGATTTGTCGTTACAGTTATACTATCACTTTATTCTATTTTGCGCAACTTTTTTATCTAATAAAACGTTTACATTATTATTTTATGAAATAAAAAAAGCTCGTAGTCATCGCTTTCGCAAATCGTACGAGCCTTCATCATTCAACAATTAATCTTCGTCAGCCATTGTTTTAACACGAATGTGTAAATCATCAAGTTGAGCCGTTGCTACAGCTGATGGTGCGTCTGTTAATAAGCAGCTAGCTGAAGCTGTTTTAGGGAACGCAATTGTGTCACGTAAGTTATCACGACCAGATAATAACATGATGAAACGGTCAAGACCGAATGCTAAACCACCATGTGGAGGAACGCCGTATTCAAAAGCATCCATTAAGAAACCAAATTGTTCTTGCGCTTGTTCTTGTGTGAAACCAAGTGCTTTGAACATTTTTTCTTGTAGATCTTTTTCATAAATACGTAATGAACCGCCACCTAATTCGTAACCATTAAGCACGATATCGTACGCTTGAGCGCGAACTTTACCAGGATCTGTATCCATTAATTCTAAATCTTCATCGAATGGACGAGTGAATGGGTGGTGAGCTGCAGAGTAACGACCCGCTTCTTCATCATATTCAAGTAATGGCCAATCCGTAATCCATAGGAATGCAAAGCGAGATTCGTCAATTAAACCTAAATCTTTACCTAATTTTTTACGTAAAGCGCCTAGAGCGTCTGCTACTACTGCTGCTTTATCAGCTACGAATACTAATGTATCGCCAGGTTCTGCACCCATACATTCCATTAATTTCACGCCGTAGTCATCTTGGAAGAATTTACCGATAGGACCTGTTAAACCTTCAACGCCTGTTTCAGTAACTTTAATCCATGCAAGACCTTTAGCACCGTAACGACCAACGAATTTTGTTAATTCATCTAAATCTTTACGAGAATATTTATCATTTGCACCTTTGATGTTTAAACCTTTAACTTGTTTACCATCTGCAACTGTTTGAGCAAATACTTTGAAGCCACAGCCATCTACAACATCTGTTAAATCAATTAATTCTAAATCGAAACGAACATCTGGTTTATCTGAACCGTAACGTGCCATTGCATCGTCATATTTCATACGTTGGAATGGACGTGGTACATCGATGCCTTTAACTTCTTTCATTACTTTTTGGATTAAGCGTTCGTTAATATCAAGAATTTGTTCTTGGTCTAAGAAGCTCATTTCCATATCGATTTGTGTGAATTCCGGTTGACGGTCAGCACGTAAATCTTCATCACGGAAGCAACGTGCGATTTGGAAGTAACGTTCGAAACCAGAAACCATTAATAATTGTTTGAATAATTGTGGTGATTGTGGCAGTGCATAAAATTCACCATCATGAACACGTGATGGTACTAAATAGTCACGTGCGCCTTCTGGAGTTGATTTTGTTAAGATTGGTGTTTCTACTTCTAAGAAACCTTCATCTTGTAAGAAGTTACGTACTACTTTTGTTACGTCAGAACGTAATTTAAAAGTTTTGTACATTACAGGACGACGTAAGTCTAGGTAACGATATTTTAAACGTAAATCTTCATTTACTTGAATGCGGTCTTCAATTTGGAATGGTGGTGTTTGTGCTTTGTTAATTAATGTTACGTTATCAACATACACTTCGATAGCGCCTGTATCTAAGTTTGGGTTAACCATTTCTGGTGTACGTGCACGCACTTCCCCTTCAACTTCGATTACATATTCACTACGGAATGAATCTGCTAAATCTAATGCTGCTTGAGAGTTTTCTGGGGTGAAAACAACTTGTGTTAAACCTGTACGGTCGCGTAAGTCGATGAAAATTAAACCACCGAAGTCACGACGATATTGTACCCAACCTTTTAATACGACGCGCTCGCCAACATTTTCAGCGCGTAAAACTCCACACTCATGTGTACGTGTTGCCATTGTGTAATTCCTCCAATTAATGTGTTTGTAAGTAGTTCACTAAATCATGGAATGGCACTTTTTCTTGTGTACCAGTTTCCATATTCTTCACAGCTGCAGCGTTGTCAGCAAGCTCTTGTTCACCTAACACAAGAACCCATTTTGCACCTTGACGGTCTGCGGCTTTCATTTGCGCTTTCATTTTACGACTCGCGTAGTCAATTTCAGTAGCGATGCCTTTTGCACGGAAGGTGCTTGCAAGCTCTACTGCTTTTTCTTTAGCGGCGTCATCCATCGATACAATGAATACTTCTAGCGCACTATCTGTTTCTAATTCTTTACCTTCTGCTTCTAATGCAAGTAATAAACGTTCGATACTCATCGCAAAACCGATACCGGCCATGTCTGGACCACCGACTTCTTGCACTAAACCATGGTAACGACCACCACCACAAAGCGTTGTAATCGAACCAAATCCTTTAGATGTGCTCATGATTTCAAATGCTGTGTGATTGTAGTAGTCAAGACCACGTACAAGGTTTGGATCTACTTCATATTCGATACCTAGTAAATCTAAATAATGTTTTACTTTTTCGAAGTATGTTGCAGATTCTTCATTTAAGAAATCTGTTAAAGAAGGTGCCGTTTCCATCAATGGATTTTCACGGTCTACTTTACAGTCTAAAATGCGTAATGGATTTTTTTCTAAACGATTTTGACAATCTGAACAAAATTCGTGAATATGTGGTTCAAAGTGGTTAATCAGCGCGGTACGATGCGCTTCACGAACCTCCTTATCGCCTAGTGAATTAATCACTAATTTTAAATCTGTTAAGCCAACTGTGCGATATACATTCATTGCAAGTGAGATAACTTCTGCATCAATTGCTGGATCTTTACTGCCGATTGCTTCAACACCAAATTGTACAAATTGACGATAGCGACCTGCTTGTTGGCGTTCATAACGGAACATTGGTCCAATATATGAAAGTTTCACTGGTTGGTCTGGTAAACCATATAGTTTATGTTCTACGTAAGCACGTACTGCTCCAGCTGTACCTTCAGGACGTAATGTTAATGAACGATTACCACGGTCTGTAAATGTGTACATTTCTTTTTGTACGATGTCAGTTGTATCCCCCACACCGCGTTGGAATAATTCAGTTGATTCAAACATCGGTGTACGAATTTCTTCATAGCGATATGTGTGGCATAGATGACGAATAGTTTCCTCTACTTTTTGCCATTTTGCTGATTGCTCTGGTAGGATATCCTGTGTTCCTCTTGGTACTTTAAACGTCATGTGTATGCTCCTTTCAAAAATACTGAATTACGTGTCGAGAAGGGACGGAAAATAAAAAAGGCCGCCGTCCCTTGCAATAAATGCAAGGGACGACAGCTCATTAAATTCAGCTTCCGCGGTTCCACCCTAGTTGGTCATTACTTTGTAATAACCCTCTCTAATCGGATAACGGCCGATTCCGTTTTCCCCTAATAAGCCTGCTGCGTTTCGAAGAAAAACCTCACGAGTGTTATTCACTAATTCACATCATAAGAAAACTTTCAGCCATGATTTTCTCTCTCTGGAAAATGTCTTGAAATTAGCTACTTGCTCGGTCATAGGTATTTGTTAATAATGTCAGATTACTTCATATCATAATAAGAAATAAGGGAGATGTCAACTTTTTCTGAAATGTTACATGATATTTCGTTCATGTCAAAGTTGTAACATTTTTGAAATATACTAGCTTTTTGATGGGAAAATTTTATACTATATAAGAAAGGGAGGACGATCATGAATAAAAAATTATCAAAAATCATGCTATTTATGATCGCTGCAATGCTTGTCATTTCAACGGTCATGATTTCTAAACCTGGCACTTCGCATGCGGCAACGACCACATATAAAACAACGGACTCGTTAAACGTACGAATTGGCCCAGGTGTGAAATATTCAAAGGTTAAAACACTTAAAAAAGGCGCAATTGTAACAAAAGTAAAAACTAAAGGAAATTGGTGGCAAGTAAAATACACAGCTTCAAAAACAGGCTGGGTAAACGCGAAATACTTAAAAGCAGTTAAAACGGTTACCGCTACTACTCCTGCTAAGAAAACGTATTATTATGTAACTGAACCAACAGGTTTAAACATGCGTGCTTCTTATACGGTTTCAAGTAAAAAAGTTGGCGTTACAATTCCTTACGGCGCTAAAGTAACAATCAAAAAAACAGCTAAAAATGGTTGGATTCAAGTAACTTACGGTAGTAAAACAGGTTGGATTAATGCAGATGAGCGCTATGGTTTCAAATCAACAACGAATATTTCCTTCACTGCGAGCGCTCCATCTCAAATTAAATATGTACTTGTTCATGATGACATGAATGTACGTAGCCTACCTTCAACAGTGGCTCCAAAATTAGGTACAGTTTCTACAAATTACTCAGCACGCATTTTACGCGTTTCGGATTCAAATTGGGCTGAAATCCAATATAGCGATTCACAAAAAGGTTGGATTTCTTTAAAAACATCTGACACAACTGTAACAACTGAAAAACCGGACCAAGTTTCAAAACCAGTAAACGGTTCATTAGCTGGTATCAAAGTCGTTGTTGACGCTGGTCACGGCGGTGGTGATCCTGGTGCAGGCGGTAAAGATTTATCTGGTAAATATGTTAGTGAATCAACACTTACATTAGCATCAGCTAAAGCATTAAAAGCACAAATCGAATCTGTTGGCGGTACAGTTTACATGACACGCGAAGGCACAGGCGCTCTTTCTTCTAACAAGACAACAGACCTTGGCTTACGCGCAAAATTAGCAGCTAAAAAAGGTGCAAATGCTTTCATTAGTTTACACTATAATTCAGCTGCAGCATCATCAGCCGCAGGTATTGAAACATTGTATTATCAATCAACTTCAAAAGAATTTGCTAATACCATTCATAAAAATATGGCTGAAGCAATTAAAGAAGAATACCCAACAATGAAAGACCGTGGTTTAAAATATCAAAATGTTATGGTGCTACGTGAAAATTCAGTATTCGCAACACTAGTAGAACTAGGATTTGTGTCAAACCCTAGCGAACTATCTCGCATCAATACAGATGCATATCGTGCTGTTGTAGCAGAAGGTATCACAAACGGTATTATCGAATATTACGGTCGCGATTAATCATCGTAAAACACGCTCAAGTATGAGCGTGTTTTTTTATGACGAATTGTAATATTAAGTGCACCACTCAAAATAAATAAAAAAAGACCCATTCAATATGAGCCTGTATAATTAAAGTTCCTACACCAAAATCAAC